>CAYLSF010000098.1:0-12387 GCA_964385675.1 uncultured Saprospiraceae bacterium | reverse complement strand
TATTTTTATCGTATTATCCAAAAATTTATGCCTATTTTTTTATGCGATTGCCATATATTAACTCCATATTCTGCCAAAATTTTAAAGCAAAAACCGTAAATTTGCCAAAAGTATAATCATAAAATTGACATTTTTAAAGTAATAAGTTATAAGTAATAGGTTACAAGTTAACTTATTACTTATCACCTATTACCTATTACTTATAAAAAAACTTGGCTAGAAGAAAGACGACCAAATCAAAATCCAATAAAGTAACGCCTTTGATGAAGCAATATGCGGAGGTGAAAGGCAAATATCCTGATGCGATTTTATTGTTTAGAGTAGGAGATTTTTACGAAACATTTGGAGAGGATGCTGTGACGGCTGCAAATGTATTGGGGATTGTATTGACGAAGCGGAACAATGGTGGAAGTGATGTGCCGTTGGCTGGATTTCCCTATCATTCATTGGATTTATATTTGCCAAGATTGGTGAGAGCTGGGTTTCGAGTCGCTATATGTGAGCAATTAGAAAAGCCGAGTAAAGAAAAAAAGGTAGTCAAAAGAGGGGTAACGGAAGTCGTAACGCCTGGGGTAGCGACAAATGATAAATTGTTAGATCATAAAGCGAATAATTATCTTGCTGGACTGCATTATGGTAAAAAAGGGCAAATCGGAATTGCTTTTATAGATATTTCGACGGGAGAGTTTTTAGTGAGTGAAGGCAATCAAGCCTATATTGATAAGTTATTACAGAGTCTGAGTCCATCCGAAATTATCTTTTCGAAAAGTCGAAAAAAAGATTTTGAAAGTCAATTTGGTTCAAAATTTTATACCTATCCAATAGACGAGTGGGTTTTTATGATTGATTATACCCGTGAAAAATTATTGGAGCAGTTTGAGGTGCAATCGTTAAAAGGATTTGGGGTTGAGGATTTGGATTTAGCTCAAATTGCAGCAGGGGCAATTTTGCACTATGTGGCAACGACCGAAAACCATAACCTTAAACACGTTAATGCTATTTCTAGAATGCAACCCGACCGTTACGTATGGTTAGATCGGTTTACCATTCGTAATTTGGAACTCATTCATAGCACACATGAGACGGGAATTCCTTTGATTAAAATATTGGATAAAACCGTATCGCCTATGGGGGCAAGGCTATTGAAAAAATGGGTGGTCTTGCCATTAAAAAATCAAAATGCGATTGAAGGGCGATTGAATATGGTGGATTATTTTTTGAATCAATCAGAAATCAGCCACGAAATAGAACATTACATTCAACAAATTGGTGATATAGAACGCTTGATTTCAAAAGTACCATTAGGTAAAATTAATCCTAGAGAAGTGGTACAATTGAAAAAAGCACTAACTGCTATTGAACCGATTAAAAAGATACTGTCCGAAAGTGACCATCCAAATTTACAGCACATTGCGGAACGCTTGAATCCTTGTGCCTTGATTCGAGATAAAATCGCTAAAGAAGTGGTGAGTGAGCCACCTGTTAATTTAAATAAGGGCGGTGTAATGGAAAACGGGATTGATAAAGACTTGGATGAGTTGCGAGGATTAGTTAAAAATGGTAAGGATTATTTAGTTAAAATCCGAGATGAAGAAGCGAAAAAAACGGGAATTGAGAGCTTAAAAATTGGGTTTAATAATGTCTTTGGCTATTATTTAGAAGTTACCAATAAATATAAAAATAAAGGACTTGTTCCCGATAATTGGGTGCGTAAACAAACCCTAACGAATGCAGAACGCTATATTACGGATGAACTAAAACAACTAGAAGCCAAGATATTAGGTGCAGAAGAAAAAATTTTAGCATTAGAAGAAAAGCTATTTAATGCCTTAGTAGAAGCCTTGAACGAGTACATTCAACCCATTCAAATGAATGGAATGTTAATTGCTCAATTGGATTGTTTGCTCTCCTTCGCAAAAGTCGCTCAACGCAATGATTATTGTCGTCCTGAAGTGAATGATTCATTGGTAATAGAAGTCAAAAATGGACGACATCCTGTGATTGAGCAGCATCTACCCTTAGGTGAAGAATATGTCCCTAATGATATTTTCTTGGATAATGACTCGCAGCAATTACTCATTATCACAGGCCCAAATATGGCAGGAAAATCGGCTATTTTACGTCAAACCGCTTTGATAAGCCTAATGGCACAAATGGGTTCTTTTGTTCCTGCAACTTCTGCAAAATTGGGGCTAGTTGATAAAGTATTTACTAGAGTAGGCGCATCTGATAATATTTCGAGCGGTGAGTCAACCTTTATGGTAGAAATGAATGAGACGGCAAGTATTATGAATAATATCTCTGACCGTAGCCTTATTTTATTGGACGAAATCGGACGGGGAACAAGTACCTATGATGGTATTTCCATTGCCTGGTCGATTGCAGAATTTCTACATGACAATGGCATTGCTCAACCCAAAACCCTTTTTGCTACACATTATCACGAATTAAATGAATTAGCGAATCGTTTTCCTAGAATTAAAAACTTTAATATTGCCACAAAAGAAGTCGGGCAAAAGGTAATTTTTCTTAGAAAATTGGTGCAAGGCGGAAGCCATCATAGTTTCGGAATACACGTCGCTAAAATGGCAGGAATGCCAAGAAGCATTGTACAACGTGCAGGTACAATCCTAAAACAATTGGAACAAAAAAGCATCGACAAGCCTGAAGTTGGTAAAAGAGTAAAAGCCAAACCTCAACCGGCTGCCTATCAATTATCTATTTTTGAAACCACCGATCCCGTCATCGGAAAAATAAAAGAAGAACTCCTAGATATGGATGTCAATCGAATGACACCAATTGATTGTATGCTGAAATTGAATGAGTTGCGGGATTTGTTGAAGGAATAGAACCTTTTAAATCCTAACAAAATACCATATATTTGAAATATGAAAAAATTACCAACAGGGCGGCAAAATTTCAAGGCAATCATTCAAGAAGATTTGCTTTATATTGATAAAACGCATCAAATATATGAGCTAATATCAAGCGGAAGTTTATACTTCTTATCTCGTCCTCGTCGGTTTGGTAAATCATTATTAATCTCTACGTTACGCTATTTATTTGAAGGTCGAAAAGATTTATTTCAACATTTATATATTGGTCAGCAGACTAATTATAGTTGGCAGACCTATCCCGTTTTACAATTCAATTTTGCAGCATTTGGGCATCAAGTTGAAAACTTAGAACAGCTATTATCCTCAAAACTTCAGGAATATGCTCAAGAATATAAAGTAGAACTAATTAATATTTCTGTTGCCACACAATTTCAATCATTGGTTAAACAATTGGCAGGACGAGGGCAACCTGTTGTTATTTTAATAGATGAATATGATAAACCGATAGTAGATTTCCTGATTGATGTTCCTAAAGCAAAAGCAAACCAAAAAATATTACGACAATTTTTTGGGATTTTGAAAGACTTGGATGCAATCGGTTATATTCGATTTTTATTTATTACAGGCGTTTCTAAATTTAGCAAAGTAAGTCTATTTTCTGATTTAAATAACCTTACAGACTTAACTACACATCCTCTAAGCAATGATTTATTGGGTATTACACACAAAGAACTATTAGCTAATTTTCAACCTTATATTAAAATTGCGGCTGAAAAATTTGAAATGCCACTAGATGAAATTTTATATGGTATAAAATTATGGTACAATGGTTATTCTTTTGATGGTCAAACTTTTTTATACAACCCTTTTTCAATATTAAATTTCTTTGGAGCGTATTACTTTGGAAATTTTTGGTTCGCTACTGGGACACCTACTTTTTTGGTGGAAACCATTCGAGATAGGAAACTTGACCCAAAATCATTAGAAAATAAGAAAGTAGATACTACCTTTTTTGATAAGTTTACTTTGGAGGAATTAGAAATGTCAGGGTTGTTATTTCAAACAGGATATTTAACCATCAAAAAAACAACTCGTCGCCGTTTTGAAACGTTCTATCACCTCAATTATCCAAATGTCGAAGTTAAAAAATCATTTTTTAATAATCTCATTCAAGCTTATACCTTCAAAGGGGTAACCATAGTGAGTAATGCACTAATTAGAATGAGAGAAGGGTTAGAAGATGGAGACGTATCTATTTTTATAGAGCAATTAAAAGTCTTACTGTCCGATATTTCCTATCATTTATTTCCCAACCGTTACAAAGTACCTAAAGCAAATGAATTTAAAGTATGGGAAGGCTATTTTCAAACTATTATTTATCTCATTACTTCTTTTATGGAAATCTATGTACGTACAGAGGTTTCTAAACATAAAGGACGATTGGATCTACTGGCAGAGACTGAAGATAAATTGTATATCATGGAGTTTAAATTAGATAAACCTGCCAAAGACGCTATACAACAAATTAAAGCTAGACAGTATGCTACTACATATAGAAATTCACCAAAACCAATTTATTTAGTAGGCATTGGATTTTCTAAAGAAAAACGGAATGTAGAAAATTGGAAAGTTGAAATTTGGGATAGAAAATGACAAGTAGATTCTTATAAACATTGACAAAATACTAATTGTGGCTAATATCATTCGTACATTAAAAAGAAACTTCCTTTGGATCATATTTGCCATCTTCGCTATTGCCGGTATTCTAACCAAGCAGGATACTTCTATCTTTATCAGTGAAGGCCCTTATAGCCTCGGGAAGTATATAATTTGGTTGATATTCTTTAGCTTCTTTGGCTTTACAGTGTATTGTAGCAATAATGAAAACTTCTTTAAAAGCATCAAGCGAATGTTTCAGATGCTATGGGGCAGGCAAGTTGGAATTGATTTATATATAGGCTTATTATTCCCCTTATTAATTATCTATCTCAATGGTGGCACATTTATCTTTTTGCTATGGCTTATTCCTGTTTTGTTCAATGGGAATCTATTTACCTTGCTCTATTTTGCGTTGAATTATGATACTTTGGTGCAGCAGTTTATGGTA
The DNA here is from genome assembly GCA_964385675.1 of uncultured Saprospiraceae bacterium. Lineage (GTDB taxonomy): Bacteria > Bacteroidota > Bacteroidia > Chitinophagales > Saprospiraceae > CAYLSF01. The sequence goes on along the minus strand of CAYLSF010000098.1, from coordinate 7,443 downwards.
TGATTAGATGACTAAAGAAAAAAGTTAAGCGTTTAAATGAGCATTATCAGCAACTTGGTATTTCAACTTAAAAACTAAACAGAAGAACACAAAAGAGCTATATAATTTCTTCTATGTTCTCTTGTCGTTCTAAAAATCAAATCTTTGTTATCTCCAAATGGGTATTATCACAAAAAGGACTCGCTTTAGTCTGTTTACAATTACATAACTTCACTTGACCACTTCGTTTTACTTCAAAAGCAATCGGTTTGATTTTAGTACCATGATGAGAACCGTCACAAAAAGGTTGATTTTTACTAAAGCCACATTGACACCATAGGTGTGTGCCTTTTTCTAAATCTACGGTAATACCTTCTAGCGTAGCCGTTTGGGTTCTTTTAAAGTCTTTAGCGATTTCACTTCCTTCTTGTTTAGATTTTATAAAAGGATAAAATAAGTGTGCCGACCAACTATCATTTGGATTATTGGGTAAACCTAATTCTACAGGAAATTGACGGGTGAATGTAGCTGTTCCAAATAACTGATCCCAAATCGTAAAGGCATTCCCAAAGTTGCCATTAGGGTCACTAATACCATCGGCTTTAGATTTGCCATGATGCCCATAATGAAAAGCAGGGGTGACAAAAATATGCTCAATTACCCACATAATAGGACTCAGTAATTTGATTTTATAAAGATATTCATCCCATCGCCAAGTGCTATGCGAACTAGTGACGACTAATTGTTTGACAATTAAGCCAATCACCGTAGCTGGAATCATACCTAAATAGGTGCAGATGGCCACCCACCAAATATTGGGTAAAAAGAGGTAATAAATCCAAGAATTTCTAAAGGAGACCATTACGCCCATTTCCTCGGCAGCATGGTGTGGACGGTGATGTTTCCAAAGAAAGTCATATTCATGGGCAGAGCGGTGATACCAATATTGTGCAATATCATCTACCAGCATATACAGCGGCACAGCTAACCATAAAGTCAATTCACTTAAATTAAAAAATGCATCAGGTGCAACGATATTTAATAAGGCATGAACACCAAATAAGACGATAAAACTATTCAAACTCAACAAGAAAAAACCTAAAAACTCAACTGCCCAATCGTCTTTAGTGCGTTGCGTATCGCTATAGTGTCCTAATAAAGTTTCTAACCCTCCGAAGAAGACTAAAGTCACTAAGACTATATATTTACCAGCATCTGGATTATTTAAAAATTCCATCATAATTGATTGTTTTCTATTTTATTCCATTAAGTCTACAGCCTTCCCTACCCTCACTTGAGCGATCCAATCATTTAAATTAGTTTCGTCAATGGTATCGCCTAAAGTCGAACTTCGTAAGAATGTATGCTTAGTTCCGGCGGTGAAAAAGACTTTCCAATTTGGGAAATTCACTAAAGTCTTTTGTAAATCCAATAAACCTTTCTTAAATATTGGCTTTGAAAAAGTATTTCGTTCTCCCGTACAACCATCTTTTCCAAAACCATAAAATCCACGAATGATATGATCGCCATATCTAGACGTTAAACCAAAATTGGCATTAGGATATTTTAGCGCAAGGTATTCATATACTTTTTGAAAATCATACGGATATGTTCCTTTCACAACATCATCAAAATCTTTTGGATATTTAAATTTCCATAGGGTTGTCCATTGCTCATTTAAGCAAGCTGTAAATAGAGTTGTATCCGAAAAAACAGGACCAGAATCCACTAAACCTGTTAAGGTGATATTTGTCCCAAAGGTTTCAGCTACTTGTATAAAATTTAGATATACCCCAAAACCTCCTGCACTTGAACCTGCTACCATAATTTCATCAGGCATTCCTTTTTCTTTAAAATAAGCCTGTAAATCTTTGAGGATGATCTTAAAGTTTTCTGCTCCTATCATCTGTTGATTCTTGAGTGTATCCGTAACTATTCCAGCATTATTATTGCCAGAATGTACATCTCCCGTAGAGTACGGAACAAAGATATAATTCCAATCTGCAAATTGATTCTTGGGATTTACTCGATTAAACATTAGAGCATTATGTAAGGTATCCATCGTATTTTTTGCTTTGATTGCACCAAAAGCATCTGCATTGACCTTACAAGCCAATGGGTTAAAACACGCTCCTCCTCCTTGAAAATATATCACTAATTTAGTAGCTTTAGGATTGATACTCGCCATATATCCTGTTGTGCGACCACTCCTTGAAAACATATTTTCTTTTGGAATCCAAGTCCAAGTATCGACTTGAAGAGTAGCTAGAATAGCTTTTTCGGGTGGTGTTGAGTTTTTTTTATTATCATTACAACCAAAATTCGCTATTATTAGAACGAAAAACAATAATGGGATTAACTTTAAACTATACATGATTTTTAAATAGAGGTTAAATAAAATAATTATGTCCTCGCTAATATAGGGATTAGTCTCAAAAAATAGTTTCTCAAAAAAGAACACCTTAGATTATCATACTAAGATTTTACGAAAATCTTTATTTAATAACCTAAGGTAGGTCTTTATGAAATATATCAGAATGTTCTAACTTTTTAGTTACTCCATCATATCCGCAGCATTTCCAGCTCTCAATTGAGCTATCCAATCATTTAAGTCCATTCCATTGACAGATTGATTTAGCGTTGGACTACCTAAGAATGTATGTGCTGTTCCTTCGGTGAAAAACACCTTCCAATTTGGAAAATTGACTAAAGTATTTTGCATATCTACCAATCCATTTTTAAACGCTGTACCCGATAATACACCAGGTAATCCTGTACAACCTGCTGTACCAAAACTTAAAAATTGACGGATTACATCATCTTCATACGTCGAAATCAAGCCAAAATTGGCATTTGGATATTTTACAGAAGCATATTCATAGACTTTCTGAACGTCATAAGCATACGTTCCAGATACCAGATTATCTAAGTCATCAGGATAGTCAAAATTCCACAATACTTCCCAATTAGCATTTAAGCACTCTGCAAAAAGGTTCGTATCAAAAAAGATTGGACTTGCATCGGCTAAACCTGTCAACGTAATATCCGTACCAAAGGCATCAGCTATCTGCACAAAATTTAAATATACACCATATCCTCCTGCACTTGATCCTGTGACTAATATTTCATCAGGAGCTCCATTGGTATTAAAATAAGCCTGTAAATCCTCTACAATCGCACTAAAGTTAGTCGCTCCAACCATCAATTGATCCGCTGGGCCACCATTCGGTACATCAGCATCGCTATTCGTACCAGAGTGCACATCTCCTGTAGAATATGGTACAAATATATAATGCCAATCCGCAAATTGATTATCCGCATTGCCTCGGTTAAAAATCAAGGGACTTTGTAGATTAGCAATCGTTGACTGAGCATCAGCTTCTCCAAAAGAATTGGCATTTTGTCCACACACGGCAGGATTAAAACACGCTCCGCCTCCTTGTAAATAAATCACTAATTTCGTCGCATCGGGTTTTAAATTAGCTATATACCCCGTTGTACTTCCATTTCGGGAAAACATATTATCCTTTGGAATCCATGTCCACGTTTCAGCTGCTGCCGTAGCTAGTGTCGTACCGTTAGAAGGTGTAGGCGTTTCTTCGTCGTCGCCACATCCTGAATTGATTAATAGGACAGCTAGTAACAATAAGGTGATTAATTTTAGATTTGTCATCCTTCTATTTTAAAGAGCAGAGATATTATAAATCGAACTATAACACAAAACGATTAAAGTCTCTATTCTCACTTCTCTGTTCTCTATTCTGATTAAAAATTCAATTCGTAATTATACAATATTAACGCAAAGTTGTTTAGATTGTGATTTACTCGTTTGTTAATCTTTTGAATTACTTGATATGTCTGGAATTGATAGTTTTTTATCTGAGATGACTTGTTGTATTTCCTTTAAAGGAGATTTAGAGGATTTAAAGGGAATTATTGACTTTGAAATTCAAAAATCCATACCATGGAATAATGCTAGTAAGTTTTTATACGGTGCTTATTTTGATAAGCGTGATAATAACCTAAGTCGAAATCCCTTTTTTATTGCATCCCCAATCATTGAAGGATGGACTATATTGTGTTTTATCGAACCTATCCATTTTAAAAATCAAACCCAATTTTCATTTGCTGAAGAACATTTTTTAACTCAAAAAATAAGTCAAGCCTTAGGAAAAGTTGTAATGCATTACTTTGACGGTTGGTGTGGGTATGCTTACTGGACAATATTTCAAGATGGACAATTTATATATAGTTTTGAACAAAATGACCATATATTAGAAGTTTGGGGTAAAATTGGAAAAGTAGAACGTGCATATTTAGATACCTACACTTTGTTTAGGGCACCAGATATTTTAGCTCAACATATATTTGATTTTGCTAAAGTCGCAGAAAATCCTCATAATAAAAATCTTGATAGTACCATTTGTGTTTTAAATGAACCTTTAGGTAAATATGAAATTAAAACGATAGAAGGATTTTGCCAATTTGTAGATATGGAAGCGAATGAAATATATTGGACTGATCCTAATTCTTCTAGCTCGGTTAATTTTGACAATATTCCATCAGATGAAATTGCAGATGACTGGCCGTTTTAAATCATTATGTTTAAATTTAATGTATGGCAGATAATTGGATTTTTAGTTTTTTTATGGATCTAACTAATTGTATTGCATTTAAAGGAAGTTTAAATGACTTGGAGCAAATAATCGATTTTAAGATTCATAAAAAAGATACATGGGACAACACTACTAAATTTCTATTCAATAATCATTTGAAAACATATAAGCAAAAATCAGAAAACAAGCTATTCTTTATAGCTTCACCTGTTATAGAAGAGTGGACTATTTTATGTTTTAAATCGTTTTTTGCTCAAGAGGAACAACTATATTTGAGTCAAAAAATAAGTCAATCGCTAGGAAAAATTATAACCTTTCATCTAGATCAATGGTCTCCTATCAATTGTTGGACTATTTTTCAAAAAGGTAAATTCATTTATAGATTCAAAGGTATGGATGATATTATTGAGGTTTATGGCAATTTGGGAGAAATGGAACAAAATTATATAAAAACACAAGGGTTTTCTGATTTCAATTGCATGGATATTATCAGTTACCATTTATTCGATTTTGCTAATTATTATCAAGATCATTCTAATAGGTACTTAGAAAGTACTATTTGTATATTAAATGAGCCTTTAAAAGGGTATAATATAAATATACTGAAAGGGTTTTGTCAATATATTCATTATGCTCCTAATGAAATTTATTGGCCAAATTTTAACCATTCTGAACCGCCTAATAATGAACTTCCAATAGATTTACCTTTTTAAATCACTATAATTAACTTTTAATCAACCTTTGCAACGCAAAATCATACATATCGACATGGATGCTTTTTATGCCTCTGTTGAACAACGGGATTTTCCTGAATTACGAGGAAAACCAGTGGTTGTTGGTGGTATTGAGCGAGGAGTAGTGGCTTCTGCGAGTTATGAGGCTAGAGTTTTTGGCGTACGTTCTGCGATGCCGAGTAAGGTTGCCCTTCGGAAGTGTCCGCATTTGGTTTTTGTAAAGTCAAGATTTGGGGTTTATCGAGAAGTATCGCAGCAGATTCGAGCGATTTTTAAAGAATATACCGATTTGGTTGAGCCGCTTTCTTTGGATGAAGCCTATTTGGATGTAACGGAGAATAAGAAGAATATTGAATCGGCTATTTTGATTGCTCGACAGATTCGACAAAAGATTTTTGAACAAACTCAATTGACGGCTTCGGCAGGGGTTTCTGTTAATAAATTTGTGGCTAAAATTGCTTCTGACATTAATAAACCCAACGGCATGAAAGTGATTTTACCTCATGAGGTAGAAGATTTTATTGCAGCTTTACCGATTCATAAATTTCATGGTATTGGAAAAGTAACCGCTCAAAAGATGCGTAATATGGGCATTGAAACGGGAGCGGATTTAAAAAAGCGAACGGAATTAGAATTAGTAAAACGCTTCGGGAAAGTTGGTCGGTTTTATTATAAAATAGTGCGAGGACAAGATGATAGAGTCGTCAATCCCAACAGAATCCGTAAATCCATTGGTGCAGAACGGACATTTAATGAAGATATTGATTCGGTGGATAGAATGTATGAATTATTAGAAGGTATTGCCCAAAATCTATTTCGTAGCGTTCAAAAGACACAAAATTATGGTAAAACCCTAACCCTAAAAATCAAATTTGCAGACTTTCAAATCATTACCCGAAGCAAAACTACACAAAGTGAAATCCGAACCCTTGACCTCACCCTTCATCTTATGCGGGAGTTACTCTATAATAATATCCAAAATGGAGAAGCGGTACGACTATTAGGTTTATCATTTTCTAATCTTCGTTTTGAAAAAGGGGATTTGCCGAGGCAGTTGGAGTTTGAGTTTTGGAAATCCTAGAGACAATATATTAATGGGTATTTATTAGTACTTTTAAAAAAACATCCTTCCTGCCCTCTAAGGATTGTTAGATATAACTTTTATTAGTTGTAGTCTATTTCACATTTCAAACTTGCTACAATCTTTCCTTTATGTAAAGTATAACACATAAAAAAGGCTTACTCCATAGAGTAAGCCTGTGTCAAATGCTAATTATTGCTTTTATTAAAATGGAAATGCTTCGTTTCTATCTGCTGTCACTGTATTATCTGATAACCAAGTGTTGTACAATTTAACAACTTTGTATAAGTGACGAAATCTATGATTGATTTTACCGATGTTTGATGCTAATTCATTGTAATCACCAAAGTAATCTTTAGCAGTTTCAATGTAATTGTCTTTAGAGATTTCAATAAACTCTTTAGAACCTTGCTTTTCTAAATAAAAGAATCTTTTATAAGGATTTTTGATATCAGAAGGAGCTTGTACGTAATAATCATAAACCGTTACTTCTCCCTCTTCCATAATCTCCATGAAAACCTGTTTTGACGCAAATGCTCTAGGTGCAAAAGACTGAGCTATTTTACTTTTATAATGTCTCCACTGATATACATCTTCACCAAATTGATTTTCTCCAATATGCTCATAACCGTATCCTTGTATATCTTTTGGCTTATATGTTTTCTTCTTACGACCTTGATAAAAAGTAATTTTAACTTGGTCTGAAATTACATTTCTGGCATTGATTAATCCTTCGATTTTGATGCCATTTTTATTGACAATATAGCCTTTATATTTTTTTCCAAAAACTGTTGTTGTCACACCTAAAACCATCACAACTAACACTAGTAAATTTTTCGAGTTCATCACTTTTAATATTTTGCGTTTAATAATTTTGTTCGTTTGTCTGGTAAAACTGAGTTGTGTGTTTTGTTGTAAATGATGATTCAAATGTGTAGGATTTTCTGGAGGAATGAAGAAATATTAATTCAAATATGTGACATTTAAATTTAATTAGTTCATGCTTTTTTATATATGTAAATTGAATTATAAC
>CAYLSF010000097.1:0-12438 GCA_964385675.1 uncultured Saprospiraceae bacterium | reverse complement strand
AATTTTTTTTCAAATTCACTGAACACTGTTCAGTGAATTTGCGTTGTATAGTCGAATTATGGGAATTACAGAACGAAAAGAACGGGAAAAGCTAGCCTTACGCCGAAAAATAGTAGAGGCAGCCAAAGCAATGTTTATAGCAGAAGGTTATGAAAAGACTTCTTTGCGAAAGATTGCAAAGCGAATCGAATACAGTCCAGGAACGATTTATCTACATTTTAAAAACAAGAATGAATTGTTCTATACCGTACATGAAGAAGGATTTGCCATTTTTTTAGATGGTATGAAAAATGCGAAAAAGGGCATTGATAGCCCTTACGAACAGCTGAGAGCAATGGGGCGATATTATCTCCAATTTGCTCATGAAAACCCTGAGTTGTATGACTTGATGTTTATCATGAATGCACCAATGGAGGAATTACCAGAAGAGGAATGGGGATGTGGTAAAGCAAGTTATAAAATGCTGGAAGACACCATTCAAGAGGCTGTACAACAAGGAGAAGTTCAGACCGATAATGTAGAATTAGCCGCCTTTTCACTATTCTCCTTTATGCACGGCATGACTTCTTTAGCGATTAAAAATAGAATGGAGATGAAAAGGGATTTACCTTCCAATGTAATTGAAGTAGCCATGGAAACAATGATGCAGCAGATGAGAAATGAATCTCGATAATCGACTGTCGAAAGTCGAAAGTCGAACCTCGAAAATAGACGATTAAACTACGAAAATGAACGGTTGGGCAGATAGTGCTTTCAACTATAAGCAATAAACGTAACTTTTGTATTATCAAAAATTTTTTAACAGTGTATTGAACACTGTTCAGTAACTTAAAAGCAATGAAAAAAACGAATATTTTAAAATGGTGTACTTCAATATGGCTAGTTGCCTTGACCCTCACGCTTCAGGGACAAAGTGCTGTATTGGATAAGTACATCACAGAGGCTTTAGAAAGTAACCTTACAGTACAAGGAAAGCAACTGTCTTACGAAAAAAGCCTAAGTGCATTACGAGAGGCAAAAGGATTATTTTATCCAAATGTATCTTTCAATATGTCATACCAGTTATCCGCAGGTGGACGTACCTTAGATTTTCCAATTGGTGATTTATTTAATCCAATTTATGCGACGCTAAATCAAATTACAAATACGGATCAGTTTCCGACCAATTTGGAAAATATCAATGAACAGATACTATTATCTAATTTTCATGATACCAAAATCCGAATCATCCAGCCTTTATTCAATTCTAATATTTATTTCAATTATAAGGCAAAGCAAGAATTGGTGAGCTTGGAAGTCGTGAAAAAAGAGACTTATAAAAAGCAACTCACTAAAGACTTGAAAGTAGGCTATTACCAATATTTGCAAACCATAGAATTACTCAAAATCTATGGACAAACAGAGACGGTCTTGAAAGAACTGCTTAGAGTGAATCAAAAGCTAGTTAAATACAATAAGGCTACAAAAGATGTCATTTTCTCTGCTCAATATGAATTGGATAAACTCGCAAAGGAAAAAGCGATTGCTGAGAAAAATAGTCAAGTCGCTCAGGCTTATTTCAACTTTTTGAGGAATAAACCTTTAAACTTACCGATTGAAATTGATACGAGTTTGGTTTTGACACAAGATATGTCAACACTCGAACAACTTCAAGCAAAAGCAACAAGCAGTCGGTTAGAATTGCAGCAACTAAAATACGCTATGGGAGCGAATGCACAAGTGATAGCGATGAATGACTATGCTAAATATCCACAGTTGAATATGGTGATTGATGGTGGTTTTACGGGAACAGGCTATACATTTGGGAGCGACCAAGACTATCTATTCATGCAATTGGGATTGAGTTGGAATATTTTTGATGGCAAACAACGACAATCAAAAATGGAACAAGCTCAAATTCAAGATAAAATTTTGCAAAATGAATATGCTAATCTTCAACAGCAAATTCAACTACAAGTACAACAAGCATTCTATACATTGCAATCAACAAAAGTAACCTTACAAGCATCTGAAAGTAGTATCCGCAATGCACAACAAAAATTTAATTTAATTGCAAAACGCTATAAACAAAACAAAGCTACTTTGTTAGAATACTTGGATGCTGAAAACAGCTACTCCAATGCTCAAAAAAGTTTGACCATTGATAAATACAATTATTTAATTCAACAAGCAGAACTAGATTGGGTAAGTTCTCAATACTAAAAAATTCAAAACCATGAAAAATATAACATTAGTCTTTATCTTATTATTAAGTAGTATCACACTACAAAATTGTACAGAATCCATTGGGCAATCGTTACCAGAGGAAGAGCAAGAAGAGGTAAAAACCGTGGCAGTAAAAATTGGTGAAGTAAAGTCAACTAGTCAACCTTTAGCCGTAGAGACAAGTGGAATGTTAGGCATAAAAGACGAAGCAAAATTAGCCTTTAAGATCGGAGGAATTATTGAAACAGTTTATGTAGAAGAAGGGGATTTTGTGAAAGAAGGACAGATTTTGGCAACGCTCAATAAAGCCGAAATAGACGCACAAGTTCGTCAAGCAGAAATTGGTTTAGAAAAATCAAAAAGGGATTTAGTTCGTGTTCAAAAATTATATGACGATACCGTAGCAACATTGGAACAAGTGCAAGATTTAACCACAGGTAGAGAAATGGCAAATGCACGATTGGATATTGCAAAGTTTAATCAAAAACATGCGGTTATTTATGCTCCTACAAGTGGTAAAATTCAAAGAAAACTAGCTCAAAAAGGAGAAGTGACGGCTCCAGGAAATCCAATTTTTATCATGTCCACTACAGGCGACGCCAAGGTAATGCGAGTAGGATTGACCGATAAAGATGTGGTACGTACAAGAATAGGAGATAGAGCAACGCTTCAATTTGATGCACATCCTGGTATTAATTTTACAGCTAGAGTTGTCGATATTGCTGAAAATCCAAATCCAAGAACAGGAACATACGAAGTAGAGTTGATGGTGAGTAGCAAAGGCTATTTAATGAAAAATGGTTTTGTTGGAAAAGCGAAATTATATCCTTCTCGTCAGCAGCCTTATTTGAAAATTCCTGTAGATGCCATCGTAGAAGCAAGTCGAGATAAAGTGACCCTATATACGCCAAAATCGGACATGGAATCGGTAGAGCAAATTCAAGTGACGCCTATTTCTATCGAAGAAGACTTCTTTACTGCTGCCCCAAATGCGAATACACAGGATTTGAGATTAGTGGTAACAGAAGGAGCAAAGTACATTTCTAAAAATTCAAGAATCGAGATAGTAAAATAAGGAAAATAATAGCCACAGATTAGCACAAATTACACAAAAGTAATCCGTTAAATCTGTGTCAATCTGTGGCGAAATTTATAAAAAATGCAACTTCCAAAGTTAGCAGTACAAAACTATCAATTTGTACTGGTTGTCGTTATCATGGCTATAGGATTGGGAACACTCTCCTTTCTAAATATGCCGAGGTCAGAAGACCCTGTTTTAAACTTACCGTTTTACAATATCGTTGCCATCTATCCAGGAACAAGTCCAAAGGATATGGAGCAATTGATTGTCAATAAGATAGAGGATGAATTGAATGAAATAGAGGATTGGGAAGAAATGAAAACGTTCATTTCAGATGGAGTAGGCGTTATTGGTATTCAGTTCGGATTTGAGGTAGATATGGATGATAAATACAATGAAATCGTTAGAGCGGTCAATACCGTACAACCTGATTTGCCAGAGGGAATTATTAGTCTGGAAGTCAGTCAGTTTTCTCCGCTAGATGTAGCGATTTTACAACTAGCATTTGTCTCTGAAGAAGCGAGTTACAGCGAATTACAAACTTGGGCAGAGCGATTGGAGGATAAACTCAAACGAGTAGATGGAGTACGAGAAGTAGAAATTCAAGCCTATCCAGAAGAAGAAGTACGAGTAGCACTAGACTTTGAAAAAATGTCCAATATGGGAATTTCGCTTAATCAAGTCGTGCAAGTGGTTCAAAGTAATAATGCTAATATTCCTGGTGGTGACCTAAATGTAGGGGGACAGAATTTTAGTTTAAAAACGAGTGGTGGATATAGTGATTTAGAGGAAATCAAGAATACCGTTATCACCGCTAATCGAGGGAATATTGTCTATTTAAAAGATATTGCAAAAGTCTATTTTGAATATAAAGATGATAATTACACCGCACGATATAATGGGCAGCGAGCCATTTATTTATCTGCTACACAAAAAGGTGGAAAAAATATCATTACCATTACCGAAGCAATGGATAAGGTGATTGAACAATTTAAAACGGAATTACCTCAAAGTATTACCGTCTATGATGCGTTTAAACAAGGGCCTGCGGTAGATGAAAAAATTCAGGACTTCTTCTTAAACCTCCTTCAAGGTATTGGATTAGTGGGTTTATTAGTGTTGCTATTTTTAGGCTTTAGAAATGCGTTTATTATCATCTTAGTGATTCCTGCATCCATTATCACAGCGATTTATGCCGTAGATGCAACGGGATTTGGATTACAGCAAGTTTCTATTGCAGGATTGGTTATTGCTCTAGGTTTGTTGGTGGATAATGGAATTGTGGTGATTGAAAATATCACTCGATTTATCAAAGAAGGACGAACGCCATTACAAGCCGCTATTGAAGGAACAGCAGAGGTAGGTTGGGCAATCATTAGTTCTACCGCAACGACTATTTTAGCCTTTTTTCCAATGACACAATTGGGCGGTGGTACAGGAGAATTTGTACAATCTTTGCCAATGATTGTAATTTATAGTTTATTAGCTTCTCTTGCTTTAGCACTAGCCTTGACGCCATTATTAGCGAGTAAATTCCTTTCTGTCAAAACAAAAGTCAGTTTCATCCAACAGTTTTTACAAGTTGTAATTGAAAAGGTCTTTAGACCCATTTTACGATTTTCCTTACGCTTTCCAATCATCATTTTAGCCTTATCTATTGGGGCATTGGTGGCTAGTGGCTCTTTATTTGGCGTTGTTGGGGTGAGTTTTTTCCCTGCTGCGGATAAGCCATTGGTTTTAATCAATATAGATGCACCTGAAGGGGCAAACTTGAATAAGACAGATGAAGCGGTAAAGTATGTGGAATCTATTTTAGATACCATGAATTATGTGGAGTCGTATGCAGCAAATATCGGACATGGAAATCCACAGGTTTATTACAATGAAAATCCAAAGAATTTCAATAAAACGCACGGGCAAGTTATGGTGACTTTAAAGCCATGGAAATCTAAACCGTTCTATGCTTTTTTAAATAGTTTGCGAGATAAATTTGAAAATTATCCGAGTGCTAATATTCAAGTAGTCGAGTTGAAAAATGGCCCGCCTAGTGCTGCACCGATTGAAGTGCGAGTGATTGGAGAAGAATTAGAAGTGATTAAACGCATAAGTGGAGAGGTGGAAGCCATTATGGAAACTATGCCTGGACTTTATAATATTGATAATCCATTGACGATTGATAAAACAAACTTAAAAGTTGCCATCAATAAAGATAAAGCAGGGATGTTAGGTGTACCAATTGCTGAAATTGATCGCACGATTCGTACCGCTATTACAGGAGTGCCGATTGCTACTTTTAGTGATAAAGATGGTAAAGATTACGAAATCGTGACTCGTATGCCATTTGATGAAAAAGTATCGGTTAATGATTTTGATAAAATATATGTCAATTCCGTAACAGGTGCCGCTGTGCCGCTCAAACAACTGGCAAAATTAGAATTTGAGTCCAATCCACCGCAAATTAATCACTATGCTACGGAGCGTAATGCACAGGTCTTAGCCAATGTGGAAGATGGTTTCAACGTACTGGCATTGACCAATGAATTGATTGAAAAATTAGAGGCTTTGGATATGCCTGATGGTTATCGTTTTAGTTATGGCGGAGAGTATGAAAATTCACAAGAATCTTTTGGTAACTTAGGTCAATTATTGATTATTGCTGTCTTAGGAATTTTTGCCGTATTAATCCTTCAGTTTCGCTCTTTTGTGCAACCGTTTGTAGTATTGTCAGCGATTCCTTTTGCCTTTATTGGTTCTATCATAGCCTTGTATTTGACAGGTTGGTCATTCTCTTTCTTTGCCTTTGTTGGGTTTACGAGTTTGGTCGGAATTGTGGTAAATACCTCTATCATCCTAGTGGATTATACCAATCAATTAATAGCACGAGGTATTCCAAAATTGGAAGCGATTCAAACGGCAACCGAAACCCGTTTTACACCGATCCTGTTAACTACCTTTACAACCATTCTAGGACTTTTACCGCTAACCTTAACAAATAGCGGACTATGGTCACCTATGGGTTGGACAATTATCGGTGGTATGATTTCTTCTACGTTCTTGACATTATTGATTGTACCGATTTTATATAAATGGTTGACGCCGAAATAACTAATTTTGAATGAATGAATTTTGATTTTTGAATGTTAATTTGGGTATTCAAAATTTAAAACCTGTCTGTCCTATCAACGGGCAGGTTCATTCATTCAAAATTAAAAAATGCAATCACTATTTTTTACAGCTATATTACCACCCAAAAATATCTACGATGAAATTGTAGAATTTAAACAATATGCTGCCGATCATTTTGAAACTAAAAAAGCATTAACTTCTCCTCCGCATATTACCATACAGCCGCCTTTTAAGCGAAATATTCATGATGTATTGCCTGTTCAAAAGGTCTTGAAAGAGATAACAATTCAAACCCAACCTTTTGAAATAGCATTACAACATTTTCAGGCCTTCCCGCCTAGAGTGATTTATGTGGATGTAAATAAGACCCTTCCATTATTCGACTTTCATGTGATGGCACAACAGACCATGAAAACACACTTTCATTTAGAAGATCGCTATAAAGGAGACTTTAAACCGCATATCACCGTAGCCTATCGAGATTTAAACGCTTCCGTATTCCCCAAGGCATGGAAATATTTTTCTAAAATTCATTACAAAAAGACTTTTCAAGCGACTCATTTGACCTTATTTAAACACAATGGTAAGATTTGGGAAGTTTTTGAGAACTATCCATTTGAAGGGTAAAACTATACGGTAGACGATGGACGGCAGACGGTGAACGGTTTGTCCGAATATGAAATAGGTAGTTATAAAATCATTTGTTGTATCATCACTAATTATTGAATAGGAAAAGAGCATAAAATATTTTGAACCACAAAGACACAAAAGGTTACAAAGAATTTAAAAATAACCTTTGTTCTCTTTGTGTCTTTGTGGTTCAAGAAATACGTATTTTTGATTACTCAAATTTTTATGATAAAACGCTTACTATTTTTCGTTATAAAGTTAGAATAATAGTAGTGCTTAATTGTCGATAACAAAAAGAATCATCCTATGATACAACAAAAACAATTAACCTTACCTTCCTACAGAAGAGGATATCATCTTATTACGGATCAAGTTGAAAATACATTGGGAAAATTACCAGAAACAGGTTTATTATCTGTTTTTATAAAACACACTTCAGCCGGTTTGACTATTAATGAAAATGCAGATCCTTCTGTTCGGGTAGATTTTGAATCCATGTTTAATAAAATTGTACCCGAAAATGAACCGTACTTAACACATACCATTGAAGGGCCCGACGATATGCCAGCTCATATTAAATCTGCGTTAGTTGGCTCGTCTGTAACCATTCCAATTACCAATGGACGGTTAAATTTAGGAACTTGGCAAGGCATTTACTTGTGTGAGTTTCGGAACTATGGCGGTCGTCGTAAACTAGTATTGACGATTTATAGTTAAAATCATAACTATTTAATACAAGCTTTATCAACAACGTCATTCCGTGCTTGACACGGAATCTCACTAACATTAGTTACGACTTTTCGTAGAAAAGAGTCGTGAATATTCAGAAATAATATACTGATTGAAGGTACTGAATAATTACATTAAATCTATTACAATCAACTAACCATATTTTTTACTAAAAGACCATCTTCAAATGAAAAATTTAATTTTATCATCATTAATTCTGCTATTTAATACACTTTCACTTCAAAATACCCTCAACGCCCAACAAGCCGTTCAACCTGAACTAGCCCCTTTCTATCATGGAGTAGCATCGGGTGATCCATTAGCCGATCAAGTTATAATTTGGACAAGAGTGACACCTGAAAATGCCAAATCTACAAGTGTAGAAGTAATATGGAAAATGGCGACTGATAAGGAACTGACAAACATCGTTCAAACAGGAAAATACACAACAAATGCAACGCAAGATTACACCATAAAAATAGATGTGAAGAACTTAACTCCAAATACCTATTACTATTATCAATTTGAAGCATTAGGGCAGCAATCTATCGTTGGACGTACCAAAACGGCACCAACAGGTATGGTAAATGATTTAAGTTTTGGGGTAGTTTCTTGTAATAATTATGGCGGAGGTTACTTTAGTGCGTTTCGTCATGTTGCCAATATAGAAAATCTTCAAGCTGTATTGCATTTGGGGGATTATATTTATGAATATGGAGATGGTGGATATGGAAATGATAAATTGAATAGAAAGCTTTCGCCAAATCATGAGGTAGTCACCTTAGATGATTACAGAATGCGGTATTCTCTATATCGGATGGATAAGGATTTTATCAAAGCCCATCAGCAGCATCCTTTTATCTGTATTTGGGATGATCATGAAGTCGCTAATGATTCTCATAAAGACGGGGCTCAAAATCATCAACCGAATCAAGAGGGAGATTGGGAAACTCGAAAGTCTGTAGCGAAACAGGCGTATTTTGAATGGTTACCGATTCGGAATAATCCAGCAAAAACCATTAATCGAGTTTTCTCTTACGGAGAGGTGATGGATTTAATTATGTTGGATACTCGACTAGAAGGAAGAGATCCACAAATTCGTTCCGCTCAAAATCCAGAAATCCAAAAAGCAGAACGTACTATGCTAGGAAAACAGCAGCGAAAATGGCTTTTTGACGCTTTAAAAAATTCTAAAGCTAAGTGGAAAATTATTGGTCAGCAAGTAATGTTTTCGCAGTTTAATGTAGAATTTGCCAATCCTTTAAACCGAAAAAAATCAGCCAATTTATTTCTTGATATTTGGAACGGGTATCCTGCCGAACGCTTGAAAGTAATGAATTTTATCAAAGAAAATCAGATTGATAACGTGGTTTTATTAACAGGTGATTTTCACTCCTCTTTTGCATACAATGTAACAACTGACCCGATGAATAGTGAGGTCTATAACCCCGAGACAGGAAAAGGTTCAATAGCCGTAGAATTTGTAACACCAAGTATTAGTTCTGCCAACTTTGATGAATATTTGAGTCGTTATCAAAGTAGAAAATTAGAAGAATGCTTGAATAAAAGATGTGGTGGATTTCCATTTTTTTATAAAAAGAATCCGAATCCTCACATGAAATATGCAGATTTAGATAGGCATGGTTATATGATTTTAAATGTATCCGCAGAACAGACACAAGCAGATTGGTATTATTTAAATGATTTAACGGATCCAAATAGTGAGCAATATTATGCTACAAGTTGGGTAACGAAAAGTGGGGAGAATAACCTCAACCAATCTGAAAAACCGATTGCATTAAATATTCAATCCAAAATGGATAAACAATCCTTAAAAGATACGCTACCTTGTATCGTTACAGGTGTTTTTTCGGACACCAATAGCGTAACCCTTCAAACCTATATCCATGATGATCAACAACCTATATATTTGAATTTAAAAGATAAAAGTGGTAATTTAGTCCGAGCAATATTACAAAAATCGTATCCAAAAGGGATGTTTACATTTTCATTTTTTCGTACAGACTATCCAAAAGGTATGTACTATATAGAACAAAAGGTAGCAAATCGTGTAATTCAATACCCTTTTGAATTAAAATAATAATTATTACGAGTTCAGAAAAATCATGGTTTATTGATCATGGAGTAGTTAATAAACCTTTCTTATCAGACAAAAAACGAAATATCATGAGACGATTATTACTACTTATGGTAATAGAGTTATTCCTATCTCTATCATTATATGCACAAAAAACAGGATGCTTAGAAGGCGATTGTAGAAATGGTCAAGGCACTTGGCAATGGAAATCTGGAGCCAAATACATTGGAAACTTTCAAGATAGCAAACGAGAAGGGTATGGCTATTTTGAATTTAATAATGGAGATAAATACATTGGCAATTGGAAAGAGAATAAGCGAGAAGGTTATGGGGTGTATTTTTATGACTCTAAAGGTACTTTTAAAAAATATGCTGGAGAATGGAAAGAGGATCAACGCAAAGGCGTAGGTATAATGGTTTATACCAATGATAAACCAAAGTTTGGGCTATGGGATAAAAATAAGTATCAATATAGGTATGATTCAACAGGATGTATAAACGGCGATTGTCAAGATGGAGTCGGGGTATATGTTTGGGAAGATGGAAGCCGATATGAAGGAGAACATCAAGATGGACAAAGACATGGAAAGGGTATCCATTATTATGTAGGAGGAGGGAAGTTTGTCGGACAATTCAAATATAACAGAAGAGAAGGATTTGGTACATATTACTATCCAAATGGAAATAAATTTCAAGGGTATTGGGAAGCCGAAGTGAAACATGGAGAAGGTCGATTGTATAGAGAAGGGATGATTATGCAAGAAGGAACTTGGAAAAGAGGAAAATTTACAACAGAAAGTTTGATGGCAAAGAAGGTTAGAAAAAAAACTCAAATGCCTCAAAAACCTCAAATGCCAACAGGTGCAGTGGTAAAAACGACTTCTGATGAACCCTCCTTATCTATGAACGAAAAAGGAGTAGCGAAAAAACTACCTCAAATCAAACTAAAGTTTCCAACCTCAAATAAATATGTTACACAGTCTGATAATTTAACGATTAAGCTGGATTTAGTTGGTGTAGAAAACCGTGAAGATATTGAAGTAAGAGTTAATGATAAGCTTGTGGATGATTTCCGATTATCGAAAGGAGGAAAATTTTATTTAGATACCAAATTGGGTGAAGATATTAATTTTATAGAAGTTTTAGTAACCAATGATTTAGGCATTTATAAAGAAATGATAGCCATCGTTAAGGATAATCCAAAAGAATAATTGGCTATATTGACTAGAGTTTGAGGAATGATTATTGCTCTATTTTGTCCCTGTATCTATCTAATAAAATATACATAGAATGCTCCTTGTTTCTATTTGGAACGCGATAACAAATAATGGTATTGATAGTCACACTCCGGGAAGAGAGATTGTAAAAATTAGGCTCTTAAATCAATTGATAACACTAACATTTATTACATCCTTTTTAGCGATGATAACCTATATCGTTAATTTTGATGGAATGACGATTATCTATACGACTGCGGCTAATATGACTTTAGAACTAATAGGAATTATACTAGCCTATTATCAAAAGCATCGATTAGTACGTATTTTAGCATGTTTTCTGTTTCCGTTACTCATAACTTGTCATATCCTAATTTTAGGAGGTGGTTTTGGAGAGGCAAATATTTTTACAGCTATTGGTTTAACGGTTTTCATTTTATACGAAGGTAGTCGAAAAATACAAATAGCTGGAGTTGCCTACATAACGACTCTATTCATTATTTCTAAATTATATGTAATTGAAACGGGTAAGGCAACTACCGTTTCTGCCAATCCTTATGATGAAATAGTTACATTTCCTATGGTTTTAATCATATTGGGACTTATTCTATTTATTTATCAAAATGAATTATCAAAATATGAGAAGCAAAAAAACACCCTTATTCAAGATCTTGAACATAAAAATAAATCTCTCCTCCAAATCAATAATGAGTTAGAAGAATTCACATACATCGCATCACACGATTTAAAAACGCCTTTGAGAACGGTAAGCGGACATTTAGATTTATTAAAAATCAATTTAACGCGAAATCGCCCTGAAGCCATAAAAGAAAATATTCAGTTGGCAAAGCAAGGTGTCAATCAATTATACGCTTTGGTTCGGGATATTTTAGAATATAAAGACATCAGTCATGGTGAGAAAAATCATGTAGCGGTTGATTTAAATGAAGTATTAAGTCAAGTTCAGGTAGGCTTAGGGAGTCAAATTAAGGCGAAAAATGCCTTGATTATGAGTGATAAACTCCCTGTTGTACAAGCTCGACAAAAAGATATGATGGTACTATTTCAAAATTTGGTTAGCAATGGTATAAAATACAATCATTCCCAAACGCCAAAAATTGAAATTAAGCACTACGTGACCAAAGAGCAAATTCATTTTGATATTATTGATAATGGAATAGGTATCGACCCCGCTTATCATGAAAAAGTTTTTCAATTCTTTAGACGCCTACACACGGTAGATAAGTATGAAGGTACAGGAGTAGGCTTAGGGCTATGTCAAAAAATTGTACATAATTATGGTGGCAACATCAAGTTAGATTCTGCTGAATCCAAAGGCTCAACTTTTTCTA
>CAYLSF010000096.1:0-12469 GCA_964385675.1 uncultured Saprospiraceae bacterium | reverse complement strand
ATATGAACATAAAAAAGATGAGGTAGAATTTGTAAACTTATTTAGCTTTTCAGCTATCTTTAGTATTAAAATTAAAAATAAAAACGGGTAAATTATTCGCTTATAAATACACTAAGGGTCAGATACTTTTAAGTATCTGACCCTTTAATATTTTAATTATTTCCGTTAAATAACATTAAACAATTACAGCCTCTCCAGCATATAAAGGAAAGCTAGTCATATATTCATTAATCTCACCTTTTACGGTTTGAATAACGGATTCATTTTCCACATTTTGTAAGACTCTATCAATCCAATCAATTACTCTCACACAATCACTCTCTACAAAGCCTCTTGTTGTGATAGCTGCCGAACCAATACGAATTCCAGAGGTTACAAATGCAGAGCGTTTGTCAAATGGCACTTTATTTTTATTGACCGTTAAGTCGGCAGCAACCAACGCAGCTTCCGCAGCTTTTCCAGTAATATCTTTATTGCTTAAATCAATCAACATCAAGTGATTGTC
The DNA here is from genome assembly GCA_964385675.1 of uncultured Saprospiraceae bacterium. GTDB lineage: Bacteria > Bacteroidota > Bacteroidia > Chitinophagales > Saprospiraceae > CAYLSF01. Next base: position 11,964 of record CAYLSF010000096.1, on the reverse strand, counting down.
TGTACCACCAGAAATAATATCATATCCTTTTTCAAGCAATGCATTTGCCATAGCTTGAGCATTTTTAATAACTTGCTCACCGTAAGTTTTGAAAGAAGGTTGTAATGCTTCATGAAAAGCCACCGCCTTAGCCGCAATTACATGCTCTAAAGGTCCACCTTGCATACCTGGGAAAACACCACTATTCAAGATAGTTCCCATTCTAATGGTTTTACCTTTTCTAGTTTTACGTCCCCATGGATTAAGCATATTTTTACCCATCATAATTAATCCGCCACGAGGACCACGTAATGTTTTATGTGTAGTCGTTGTTACCACATGGCAATGTGGCATAGGATCATTTAACAATCCAGCAGCAATCAAACCCGCAGGATGTGCAATATCTGCTAACAATAAAGCTCCTACTTTATCAGCAATTGCTCTGAAACGAGCATAATCCCAATCTCTCGAATAGGCAGACGCCCCACATATAATCAATTTGGGTTTTACCTCCAAAGCTTTAGCTTCAACCTTATCCATATCGATTCTTCCTGTATCCTCCTCTACTCCATAGAAATGAGGTACATATACTTTTCCTGAAAAGTTAACTGGTGAACCATGTGATAAATGTCCCCCATGAGCTAAATCAAACCCTAAAATAGCATCACCAGGTTGTAATAATGCTAAAAATACAGCGGCATTAGCTTGTGCACCTGAGTGTGGTTGCACATTTGCATAAGCAGCACCAAATAATTCTTTTGCTCTATCAATTGCTAGTTGTTCTATTTTATCCACGACTTGACAGCCACCATAATATCGTTTGCCAGGATACCCTTCTGCATACTTATTAGTTAAGCATGTTCCCATGGCATCCATAACTTGTTGGCTCGTAAAGTTTTCAGAGGCAATTAACTCTATTCCCTCTCTCTGACGGTGCAATTCATCTTGAATCAAGCTCTGAATTAATGTATCTTTTGACATTTCTGCAAATTTATTTTTAAAAAGAATCACAAAAATACAAATTTATGAACTCTTAGATTAAAATCTTCAATGGGTATCATTTTTGATTTGTCAAATAATTGAAATATTCACTCATATACTTTCAATAACATTGAATTAGATCGACTTTTTATAAAAGCGTTTTATACTCAATCGGACATAGAAATTATTGATAGTTAGTTGGTTTTTAATTAATTATTTAAAATATTTTGTTAAATCTTCGTTTATATTATCGTTCGATTGTATTTTAAACAACAATTTTAAGTAGAATAATTTTAAAGTAATTTTAAATGGAATAAGGGGGAATATCTATTCTGTTTTACAAATAATAATGATGACATTCACTTTCAAATCAAGATTTATTTATAGTCTAATTTTATTTTGGCTAACTGCTACTATTGTACAAGCAAAAACGGATAAATACCGATGTATTTGGAGAGATAACCCAGCGACTACCATGACCATTGGTTGGAATCAAATATCGGGTAAAAATCCAGTAGTGTATTATGATGTAGTCGATAATGGTACTAAAAGTAACCTGTACGCATTTTACCAAAAGCCGAATAAAGTGCTTAAAGCTAAAGGGATGAATAATCACTTCGTGCGATTAACCAAATTACAACCCAATACAAGCTATTATTTTGTGATAAAAGATAGTGAAGGGGTGAGTCAGCGATTTTGGTTTAAAACGGCTCCAGATAACCCCTATGAACGGCTATCAATCGTGGCAGGAGGTGATTCTCGAAATCATAGAAATGCTCGCAGAAATGCGAATAAAATTGTATCAAGGTTACGTCCACACTGTGTGGTATTTGGCGGAGATATGACAGGACTAGATAGAGCTGGGCAATGGAAAAAGTGGTTTGATGACTGGCAACATACGATTGGTAAAGATGGACGAATGATTCCAATTATTGCTGCAAGAGGCAATCATGAATTTTCTAATAAAAGTTTAGTTAACCTATTTGATGTGCCTCATCCTAATGTTTATTATGCGTTGACATTAGGGGGAAGTTTATTGAGAGTTTATACCCTCAATACCATGATTGCTACAGGAGGGAATCAAAAAAAATGGCTAGAAAGTGATTTACAACAACATGGAAATATTCGTTGGAAAATGGCTCAGTATCACCATCCGATGCGACCACATACGGCTAAAAAAGCCGAAGGACAAAAGACCTATCGAAATTGGGCAAAAATATTCTATGATTATGGTGTAAGATTAGTGGTAGAATGTGATGCACATGTCGTCAAAACAACTTGGCCTGTACGCCCTTCTTACGAGCGAGGACATGATATGGGATTTGTTAGAGATGATAAAAATGGAATTACTTTCGTGGGAGAAGGATGTTGGGGAGCACCAATTCGAGCGAATAATGATGATAAAAAGTGGACTCGAAATAGTGGTAGTTTTAATCAAGTAAAATGGGTATTTGTTGATTATGATGGAATAGAAGTCCGTACAGTAAAAACGGATAATGCGGATAAGGTAGGAATCGTCAATGATGCTAATATTTTTACACCACCATCCAATATCAATATTTGGAAGCCCAGTAATGGTTCAGTAGTAAAAGTAAGATGGAGAGGAAAATCAACAACAAAGCCTATCAAGAAATCGACAAAGGCTAAGACACCTAAAAAATCTAAAGTAAATCATAAAAAAACAGATACGCCTAAGCCTGTCAAGGTTCCAGCGAAACCTGTTAAAAAGCCTGTAAAGAAGGTATCTAAAAAGGTAAAAACATCTGCTAAAAAGTCAACTGATAATTCAGTAGAGTTGCCATTAATCGTTCACTCTTTTGAAGCCAATTTGAAAGAAAACAAGGTGACTTTAGATTGGAAAACCAATAGTGAACCGTCCAATGTAATTTGTGAAATTCAACGTTCTACGAATGGATTTGATTTTATGACAATTTCAAAATTGATGCTATTGGGTAATAGTAAAAAGATGCAGACCTATCAAATGACTGATAATAAGGTGGCTACATTAGACGCTCCTTTTGTGTTTTATAGGTTAAAACATATCAATTTAGATGGTAGCTTTACATTAACTAACAAGCAACTAATACACCTTAAAACTTGGGAGAAGTATAAGGTTTTACCTATGGATAAAGAGACAGGTAATGTATTCTTAGAATTTAACTTAAAAAAAGATGCTAATGTTGGCATCAATATCTACAATCAAGATGGAACTGCTTTGGTGAGTCAAACTTACTTAAAACAGCTTTCTGGTGATCAAATTAAAAGTGTTAATGTAAATGGTTTATCCAAAGGAACATTTTTAATAGATGTAGATAAAGGAAATGATGAGCATGAATATTGGCGAGTGATGAAAGAATGATAAGAATATTATAAAAACTTAAAGAAAGTCATCTGATGAATTCTAAAAGTTAATTCATCTGATGACTTTTTTTATCAAAAAATTTAATGCTCAATTCTCAAATTGCTTCTATTTAACAAAATACCAGTTTTGACGTTGATGCTATAATGTTTACTAACCAAGATATAAAACCTATTCTACTATTATGAGCACGTTCAAACGAATACTGCGATATTTTGCCTACCTCTTAGGTATTCTTTTATTACTAGTCATTGGTGTTTTAGCTTGGCATTATAAGTCAGATATTCCTGTAGAAGTCTTAAAAGAAAAATATGCTTTTGAGGATTCCAAATATTTGGATATTGATGGAATGCAAGTACATTATAGGCAAGTAGGTGAGGGACAACCTTTTGTGATGATTCATGGTTTTGGGGCAAATTTGTGGAATTGGGAAGATTGGACAACTATTTTTAGTAAAGACCATCAAGTAATAACGCTAGACTTACCAGGGTTTGGTTTGACAGGACCTCGACCTGACGGGGATTATACGACCGATAAATATGTTAATTTTTTAAATCGCTTTTTTGATAAAATTGGCGTAGATACATTTTATTTGGCGGGCAACTCAATGGGTGGAGGTATTGCTTGGAATTATACTTTAGCTCACCCAGAACAGGTTAAGAAATTAATATTAGTCAACTCATCAGGCTATCCTAGAGATAGTACAGATAGAAAACTCATTAGTGGATTTCAAGTATTAAATATGCCTATTATCAACCAACTCGTAACGAAAATAACCCCAACGCCTTTGTTGAAAAAGACTGTTGAAGATGTGTATGGCGATAAATCTCTAGTCAAAGAAGGAGAGGTAGAACACTATGAGTCTATGTTGCGAAGAACAGGAAATCGTCAAGCCTTACTGGATAAACGCTCCTCACCTAGGAAACAAAATCATGAAGATATTAAAAATATTAAAACCCCTACCTTAATTATCTGGGGAGATCAAGATGTTTTAATTAGTTACCATCATGCCAGTCAATTTGAACGAGATATTGAAGGTTCAAAAGCCATTGTTTATAAGGGCGTAGGACATATTCCTATGGTAGAAATAGCGGAGCGTTCGGCGAAGGATGTATATATATTTTTGGAAGGACAGTAAGGTCTCATTTGATATTTTCAACTATATGCACACTCGAAAAAATCAACATTGCAAACGGATGATACTAAACTGCAGATTCCATACCGATAGCAATTGAAAATATGCAGAATCCCAATAATTGAATAGTGGTGGGATTCAAAAGTTTGTTTTTTTATAAACGTTTACGAAGTTGTAGCACATTGAATAGAAATATAATGCACAATCAAATTCGAATACTAGAAGATTTAACCAGCTTTTATCTATCATGAAGTTATGGTTTAAATGGATAAGATACTATTGGAATTAAACCTTGAAATTTAACAAAAAGTCCTTGATATAGGCATCAAATTGCTCTCCTTCCTCAAAATGAAAAGCAACATCTATGGGCAAGACAAAAATCGGTAATTGATGTTGTTTTAAATATTCATGGTGTAGGAGCAATCGCATAGCATCTTTTTCAGTCGTCAAGATAATTTTTCGTTCAGATTGAATGCCTTCAAAATGAATACGAAGATTATCTAGCTCTTTTTCTGAAAAATAGTGATGATCCGAAAATTCTAAAATTTGAGTAGATTGAATAGTATTTTCTAAATAATCAACTAAATATTTAGAATTGGCTAACGCACAAATTAAGGACGCATCAATGGTATCTTCTAACTCAATTTGGTATTCAGGATCAAATAAATAATACGGATTGCCATACTTGTAATAAGAGAAAAATACTTTTTGATTGGGTTTGGGATTTATATCCTTTAGATATTGACTTTTTTGAGCAGAAGTAATGTCATTTGGACATTTTGTAACAATTATGACATCTGCCCTTTCATAGCCAGAGCGCCATTCTCGTAACCGACCAGATGGTAATAAATGGTCTTTAGTAAATGGATTATCAAAAGTAGTGAGTAAAATATTTAAACTTGGAATAACGGAACGATGCTGAAACGCATCATCTAGTAAAATAACTTGTGTATCAGGGAAATCCCCTACGATTTGAGGAATGGCAAACATTCGTGCTTCTCCTACCGCCACCGTAACATTGGGGAATTTTAATTTGAATTGTAATGGCTCATCCCCAACTTCTTCTGCGGTAGAAAAATTTTCCGCATAACCAAAGCCCTCGGTTTTACGTTTGTAGCCTCTACTTAAGGTAGCGACATTTAAATAATCTTTTAACAAGACAATTAAGTATTCAATATGAGGTGTTTTACCCGTACCTCCTACAGTTAAATTTCCTACCGAAATGACAGGAAGACTAAATTCTACGCCTTTTAATACATCGTATTTGTAGAGTAGATTTTTTATACCGACTCCTATTCCATACAATAGGGAAATAGGAGATAATAGTAATTTTATAAAAGTATTGTTTTGCACAATAGATTGATGGATAATTTTAAAATAACGCTAAAGTAAAACTTCATCATGAAATAATCAATTCATCTGATGTTGTACGCTTACTCACCCATTGAACAAAGTTTGACCAGTAGCGGTTTCTCAAATAGACCAATACATCCATTATTGTCTTTAAAATAATCAACACAATGACCATAACTTTGGAAAAATCGAAAAAGAAAATCATCGCAATTCCACCTACCATTACGATAGATTGAAGAACTAATCGAATTTCAAACGCCAATGCTTCATTGAGTAGTCCTGTATATTCGTATTCTTTCTCTCCTTTAAACTTTTTAAAATAGGCATAAAAATGCTCTATCAAAATAAGCGAAATGATGATATAGAAGGTGTTAACACTCATAATAAATAAATCGGTATGTCCACCATCGTAGCCAAAAACAGCACTAAATGAAAATCCTTTTCCATCTATATAAAGCATCACCATCATCAAAATCAGGCAGACAGGTATATTGACTAGTAAAAATATAACGGATAGTAACCATCTTAACCATCCAAATCCTCGTTTACCAATGCTGGATTTTAGTTGTAAGCGATTTTCTAATGAAGTCGGTTGGTGCTTAGAGATAACAATTAATTTTTCGGAACGCCTCATTTTGAGGTAGGTGATAAAGCAGATAATGAGGGTTTCAAAAAAATAAAGATAAACCGCATCCATCGTTCCCCATCCCCAATATAATACGCCCCAAAGCGGAATTAAATCAATGAGAATAATAATGAGCAGCATTTGAGATGACTGCTTAATAAACGAGAACAGATGTCTTTGGATATAACCTTGAATGTGCATGGGTATTATATAAAATGGTTCTTTGAAAAGTTCCGTGTTTTGAGTGAACGAAAAAGTAAATTTGACACTTCCTACGGTCGTTTTCAAATATCCTTTTACATTCACCACTGAATTTTTCAAAGAACGTATAAAATTCAAAAATCCAAATCACAAATTCCTATATAGAAGTTTGCGATTTGGATTTTCCTTTGTTTTTAGGTGGTATTTACTTTTCAGTTTTCTCCTCATCAGGTAGGGTAGAGTCATAAAAAGCCAATGCTTTTTTAACATCCTCTAACGTGCGACACTTATTTTTAGTCTCCTTCAAATGTGCTTTTAGCTCAGAAGAATTTAAGGCTCTTTTGATATTAGGACGCGTTAGTTTGACAGGAATGTACTCCGATCCTTTCTTGATGTAGGTTCTAACGATTTGCGAATAACGTTTAGTAGCCGTATTCGTATTCATACCTGGCACGTTAATCTTACTACCCACTCGCATAATCGGTTTATCGTATTTACGAATCAATTTTACTTTACCATCATACAACACCTCATAATAGGTAATAGAAGTATAGTTATCTTGATAATTATGAAAACCATTTCTGAAAAATCGCTTACGGTTTTCAATTGGATCAAAAAAGGAAAAACTTCTGATTTGATGTGCAAAAATATTAATACGACGCCCTTCTTTCGTCATTTCAATACAGTCCTCATGGATATTGTATTTATAAGCGGTATTGGTTAAAAATGTCTCATTCTTAGTCAATATTTCTCCTAGAATAATTCCTTCTGTTAGATATGGAGAGCCTTCAACTTCTTTAACCCCTTGATTGAAAAGGTATAATCTACCATTTCCAGAAGCATTAATGAATTGATTTAATTCACTTTGTTCTTTAGCCAATTCAGACAGTTCAGATTGTGCAAAAGCGGTTAAACACAGGATAAGCCCTAATGAGAATAGTACAAGTTTTTTCATAAATTAGTAATTTTACATATTTAATAGCCTAAGGCTAAAATAGAAAACGTTCTAGTGTAGAATTTAAGTATTGTGTCAATAATCAGATAAAATTTCTTCTAAAGAAAATTACGTTAATGTTACTCTGAGCGTTGGTAAATCAAAGGAATCAACCATTTTTTAATAAAAGAGTAACTATCAATTAATAGTACTATGAGTCAATCAACCATAAAAATACGTCAAAATCAAGACATAAAAACGATTTTCATCCTTTTTAACGTCTTCTTATGCACCTTGTTTAGTTATGGGCAAAAAATGCAGTTTTTGCAAATTGAACCCAATCAATCTGGTATTACTTTTAAAAACCAACTCAATGAAACACAAGACATCAATGCCCTCCTTTATGATAATATTTATTCAGGAGGTGGAGTAGCCATAGGTGATGTAAATAATGATGGATTAGCCGATATATATTTTGCTGGAAACTTAGTGGCGGATAAGTTATATTTAAATGAAGGCAAGTTTAAATTTAAAGATGTTACCACTCAATCGGGCATACAGGATGATAAAACTTGGTCAACAGGAGTGACTATGGTAGATGTGAATAGTGATGGATGGTTGGATATTTATGTGTGTAAAGCTTTTTATGAAAATGATGAAAACCTTAGAGCGAATCATTTATACATCAATCAAAAGAATGGAACTTTCAAGGAAGAGGCTAAAGCATGGGGGATTGCAAGTACACAACGGAGTCAACAAGCTACTTTCTTTGATTATGATAAAGATGGCGACTTAGATATATTTTTAGTGAATCAGCCCCCAAATCCAGGTTTATTTTCTCCGATTAAAAAATACGATTGGCGAAAGCCAGAGTTAGGCTGTCAATTGTTTCAGCATACTGGAACGACCTATAAAAATGTAACCATAGAAGCAGGCGTAAGTGCAAAAGGCTACGGACTTGGCGTAAGTGCTGCCGATTATAACAATGACGGTTGGGTTGATTTGTATGTTTCTAATGATTATAACTCTCCTGATTTCCTATATATCAATCAAAAAAATGGCACATTTAAAAATACATTAGAAAAAAGTATGGGGCATACCTCATTCTTTAGCATGGGAACAGATGCGGCGGATATTAACAATGACGGTCTATTAGATGTAGCAGTTTTGGATATGGTAGCAGAAGATAATTATCGGTTAAAAGCGAATATGGGTGGCATGAATCCTGAATCTTTTTGGGCAACAGTGAAAGAAGGCGGTCATTATCAATATATGTTTAACACGCTTCAACTTAATAGAGGGGTAGATGCTAAAGGAACGGTTCATTTTAGTGATGTGGCACAAATGGCGGGTACAGCACATTCTGATTGGAGTTGGTCGCCACTTTTTGCGGATTTTGATAACGATGGCGATAAAGATTTATATTGTACGAATGGATTGGTAAGAGACTTGAGGAATACGGATGCTATTAAAAATATTCAAGTTTATTACAAAGCGGCTGCCATGAAGTTTCAATCCGAAAATCCTGATGCAAAAAATGTTTCTTTATGGGATATTATTGATTACAAGGTAGCGTTGAGTTTGTTTCCTAGTCAGCCATTATCCAATTATTTCTTTCAAAATAACGGGAATATTCAATTTGACAATCAAGCTAAAAATGCGGGTTTAAATCAAAAAGGATTTTCTACTGGTGCAGCTTATGGCGATTTGGATAATGATGGAGACTTGGATTTAGTGGTGAATAATTTAAATGATGACGCTTGGTTATTTCAAAATCAAAATAGTGGAAATTATTTGCGAGTTCAAGTGAAGGAAGGAAATAAAATAAGTTTATTTGGTACTAAGATTATAGCCCAATTTGGAGACGATCTTTCTCTAAGCAACAAACAAATTATTGAACTAACAAGTGCTAGAGGTTTTTATTCTTCAAGTGAAAATATAGCTCATTTTGGATTGGGAGATATTACAAAAGTGGCTCAACTAACAATTGAGTGGCAAGATGGAACAGTATCGATCCTTAATGATATTGAGGCAAATCAGATGTTGATTGTTGATAAGTTTGAGGTCGGTACAATGATAATAGAAGAACCTGTTCGTAAATTAGTCAATGCCTTGCTTCATTCACAATATAATTTTAGTAATAAGACAATTGAGATTGGACTAAACCTAAAACACCAAGAAAACACCTATGATGATTTTGATAAAGAGGTCTTACTGCCTCATAAAATGTCGCAATTTGGCCCTGCTTTGGCGGTCGGTGATGTAAATGGTGATGGTAAAGAGGATTTTTATTTGGGTGGTGCAAAAGATTTTGCGGCTGCTTTAATGCTTCAAACCGAAAATAGTAAATTTAAAAAAGCCACTATTCCTGCTTTTGAATCGGATAAAATCCATGAAGATATTAATGCTACCTTTTTTGATGCAGATATGGATGGTGATTTAGATTTATATGTGGTGAGTGGAGGAAACGAAGCGATAGTAAATGACGCAACTTATCAAGATAGATTATACTTGAATGATAAAGGAAATTGGACAAAAGCATCACTTAGCAAACATACAGAAAGTGGCAGTGTCGTACGTCCTTATGATTATGATGGAGATGGCGATTTAGATTTATTTGTGGGTGGTCGTCAAGTACCCGCGTCTTATCCTTCTCCTGCAAGTAGTGTAATTTTAAAGAATAATTTAAAAGAAAATGGTTCGCTTTCTTTTGAAAATGTAACAACTACGATTGCTGCGGAATTAGAAAAAGTCGGTATGGTAACAGATGCGATATGGACAGATTATGATGGTGATAAAGACATAGACTTATTACTGACAGGGGAATGGATGCCTATTACGTTTTTTGAAAATACGAATGGTACATTTAAAAAAGTAATTCCATTAGAAAAGACAGAAGGATGGTGGTTTAGTGCGGAAGCGATAGATATGGACGGCGATGGTGATGAGGATTATTTATTGGGTAATTTGGGCTTAAATAGTAAATATAAGGCAACTGAAAAAGAGCCGTTCTCTGTGCATTATGATGACTTTGATGAAAATGGTTCGTATGACATTGTATTGAGTTATTATAATTTTGGTACAAAATATCCCGTGCGAGGTCGGAGTTGTTCTTCCGAGCAAGTTCCCGTTTTAGCAGATAAATTTCCGACTTATGATGGTTTTGCACAAGCCGATTTATTTGATGTGTATGGTAAAGACAAATTGCAAAAAGCCTTAAATCTGGATGTTCATAATTTTAAATCATCTTGGTTAGAAAATAAAGGTAAAGGGGAGTTTACCTTACATGAATTACCTCGTATGGCACAAGTTGCTCCAATAAATGATTGGTTGGTGCTTGAAAAAGAAGGTAAACGCCAAATTGTATCCGCAGGAAATTTATACAATACAGAAGTAGAAACAACTCGTGCAGATGGTGGAAAAGGATTGGTCTTGTCGGTAGATAAAGAAGGTAAGTTAAAAGTTATTCCTCCAACAAACTCACGTTTATACTTACCCAAAGAAGTGCGTCAATTAGCTAAAATTACGATTAATGGAGAACCGATGATTTTAGTGGCTACCAACAATGATAAAGTAGAAATTTGGGGGTATTAAGTTTGATGGTTATCAGTTGCTTGGCAACTGGTTATCTGTCAAATAAGTTCTAATAAAAACTACGATTACACGTTCGTAATCGTAGTTTTTTTATCTATCAACATCTTTAGTTGCTTTGCTTCCTTCACCATATCTGTATCCGTCAGCCACATACCTAATTTTGTTTCTCCAAATTGAAAAATAACGTTGGCTTTTTTAAAAGATTCGGTATCAAAAAGCGGAACGCCATTAAATATCCAAGTGAATACCCTCATCCATTTTACAAATTCTGGAAACCACGTTTTATTGAGTTCAATGGCTTGTAAATCATTGTACGCATAAAAGCCAGAATTTTGTTCTGTTTGCTCGTCAATCACTTGAAATCCATTGTCCAATAGCTGAAATTCAATTTTTGGAGACTGCTTTAAAAGAATATTTTTACGCATTGTATTCCTATTTTTGATTAATCCTTACAATTTACTAATAAATTTAGAGATACCAAAATGATTAACTTTTATTAAATGACTATACGGCTATGCGGTGAACAGTAGGGGACAGATGGTAGATGGTTTCCATATTCTTGATAGTTATCAAGGGGTAAGACCAAGCTATTTACAATTGTTTCTTTGACCATAGAGTTATAGTATTTACTATAAAATTTAATTGGCAAAGATCTTGATGATTATATAGGGCATCAATATTAAACCGATCAAAACTTGTAGAATAACATTTTTGTTATAAAAGAGCAGTCACAAATTAGACCTATATTAAAATAACAAAACATATTTATTTTAATATATAAGATGGTCATTTTGTATAATACT
>CAYLSF010000095.1:0-12511 GCA_964385675.1 uncultured Saprospiraceae bacterium | reverse complement strand
GGAATGATGGCAGATATGCCTCAATATTTTAGCTGTACTAAATCAATTGAAAAAAACGGAATGACAATTTCGTGGAAATTTAATCAAGATAAGGTCGATTTTGAAGTTTTTGCCCCAACTAAAGGCTGGATAGCCATAGGATTAAACCCTCAAAATCAATTGGTGGGTCATAACTTAATTATGGGGAAAATTGAAAAGGAAGAAACAGTTATTAGCGACCGATACATTGTAGGATTTGGAAATCATCAAGCTGTTGAACAATTAGGTGGAAGCATTCATCTGTCCAATATTGAAGGAGACGCAACGCCAAAAGGAAATACACTAAAATTTTCAATTCAACAAAAAGCATTAGATAAATTCCACTATCATTTGGAGCGTAAGAAGAAGATAAATTTATTATTAGCGTATTCGGATTCAATGGATTTTAGTCATCATTCTAAAATGCAAACTTCTTTGGAGATTGAACTTTAATAAGTTTAAACCACAAAAGGCACAAAAGATATTAAAAGTCAAAAATACTTTTGTGTTTCTTTTGTGCCTTTTGTGGTTCAGTTTTCGTCTTATTTAAACTCTAAAGACTTATCTTTCAAGCTACTATATCTAAAATTAAATACATCATAGATATAGTTTTGATATAGCTTCCACGGGCTTTTTGATCCTTGTTTGGGTAATTTATCCAATGCACGAAGTACATAACCTGAGGAGAAATCAATAATCGGTTCTCGTTCCATTGTCGGATCATCAATACGAGGAATACATTGGGTCGTTCCTGTTTTTTTCATGTGATTTAATAAGCGACAAGCATAGGTTGCGGTCAAATCCGTTTTTAATGTCCATGAGGCATTGGTATAACCCACAAACATTGCAAGGTTTGGTAAATCACTAAACATCATACCTCTGTAACACAATAAATCAGGAGCGTGTACTAATTTTCCATCTATGGATAAATCAATATTACTCATAATTTCCAATTGTAATCCTGTAGCAGAAACCACAACATCCGCTTCTAATGTCTCCCCCGATTTAAGTAAAATTCCTTTATCTACAAACTTATCAATATGGTCTGTGACTACATCAGATGTTCCCGCTTTTAAAGATTGAAATAAGTCGCTATCTGGCACTAAACACACGCGTTGATTCCACGGATTATAACTGGGTTTAAAATGCTTTTCTACATCAAAATCCTCTCCCAATTCATTTTTAACGCCTTTTACAAAGAAATTTCGCATGGTGTCGGGAAAGCGTTGGCACAACCAATAGAAGAAAATACCCATTAAGATATTTTTCCAACGCACTAAGAAATAGGAAATCTTAGCGGGTAAAATGGCATTCAACACATTCGCTATAACGTCTTTAGACGGTTTGGTAATAATGTAAGTTGGTGAACGCTGCAACATGGTCACTTTCTCCGCTTTCTTCGCCATTTCGGGTACAAGCGTCATGGCTGTTGCTCCACTACCAATCACCACTACTTTTTTATCCGTATAATCTAATCCTTCTGGCCATTTTTGAGGATGTACTAACTGTCCGCTATACTCATCCGTTCCATCAAAATCAGGCATATATCCCGATTTGTAACTATAATATCCGCCACAAGCAAAAATGAAATTACAGGTATAGGTAACATTTTGATTGGTTTCGGAATTGAAAGCTGTTATCGCCCACTGAGATTTTTCTGTTGAAAAATCAGCACTATTTACCCGATGGTTGTATTTAATATGTTTATCAATTCCCCCTTCTCTAGCCGTTTCTTTTACATATTTTAAAATGGCAGGGCCGTCTGCAATCGCTTTTTTATCCTTCCACGGTCGGAAGTCATACCCTAAGGTGTGCATATCAGAATCCGAGCGAATACCAGGATATTTAAATAAATCCCAAGTTCCACCCATATTCGCTCTACCCTCTAAAATCATATAGGTTCTATCGGGACATTTTTCTTGAAGATGATGTGCTGCCCCAATTCCCGACAATCCTGCACCAATAATAATAACATCTACATGAGTATTCGTTGCTTCAGTTGACATAGGTTTTATTTTGGTTTTTTGAAGGTATAAGGTGTAAGGTTCAAGGTATAAGGATATTAATGTATTCTTCACACCTTGCATCTTGTGCCTTAAAACCCAAAATATTTCTTGAATTTACCAAATTTATATTGATTTCAAATTTTTTCAAAAACGAATTTTGCGATTCCCTTAACCAGTTTAATAAAAAACCGATTGGTGAACGTTTCACCATATTCTATATTCAATTAAAGAATGATTCCCTAATAAAGTCGTAAATTTAAAATTAGTTGTCGGTTATCGGTTATTCGTTATTTAACGGACAACAAACAACGGACAACGAACATAAATTATAAATAACTAAAAAGAAACGATATGCAAAAGCGACATGAGTTACCAAGAACGGTATATGGAACAGAAGAACATGCGATGTTCAAAAAGACGATTGAAGAGTATTTTAAAAATCATGTAACGCCTTACCGTGAAAAATGGGAAGAGCAAGGGTACTGTGATAAAGAGGCATGGTTAAAAGCAGGGGAATTAGGTTTACTAGGAATTACCTTAGATCCAGAATATGGTGGTATGGGCTTAGATTTTACTTTTGCAGCCATGGTAATTGAGGAACAAGCTCGTTTTGGTGCAGCGGCACCAGGTATTTCTATGCACTCTGATATTGTGATTCCTTATTTAGAGCATTTTGGTACAGAATACCTCAAGCGTAAATATTTACCTAAGTGTGCATCAGGGGAGTTAATCGGTTCTTTAGGAATGACTGAGCCAAGCACGGGTAGTGATGTACAAGCTATCAAAACGTATGCAGAAGATAGAGGGGATCACTATTTACTTAATGGTAGTAAGACCTTTATTACGATTGGTTATACTTCTGATTTCACCATTGTAGCCTGTAAAACGGATAAGAATAAAGGAGCTAAAGGGATTAGCTTAATCATCGTAGATGCGGATACGCCTGGATTTACGAAAGGAAAACCCTTTAAAAAATTAGGGTTAAAAACCAGTGATACGTGTGAATTATTTTTTGAGGATGTAAAAGTACCGAAAGAGAATTTATTAGGTGCGGAAGGTATGGGCTTTGTCCAAATGATGAAAGAGTTACCAAGAGAGCGATTGACGATTGCGTTATCGGCTATCGGTTCGGTAAGAGGGGCATTAGAAGCTACAGTAGAATATACACAACAACGTAGAGCCTTCAAACAGCCCATTTGTGCGTTCCAGAATACACAATTCAAAATGGCAGAAGTAGCTACGGAACTAGAAGTCGTTACGGCATTTGTGGATAGATGTACAGAATTATTAGCACAAGGCAAATTAACGCCTGAGTTAGCTTCTATGGCAAAATACTATGGTTCGGATGTACAGTGTAAGTTGATAGATGAGTGCTTACAGTTATTTGGTGGCTATGGCTATATCTGGGAATATCCAATTGCTCGTTTCTATGGCGATGCAAGGGTTCAGCGTATCTATGGCGGTACTAACGAAATTATGAAATTAATGATAGCTCGCTCTGTTTACGCCGATTTCTTCCAACAAATGAAGGCAGAAATGAGAAAACGTAAACTAGCAATGGCGAACTAAAACCGTCATCCCGTGCTTGTCACGGGATCTCCCAAGCTATTAAAAAACAAGGGTAAGCCAAAAGAAACACTAAAAGGCTTACCCTTATCATTTCTACAACCTCAAACCCTCCATATTTCCAATGCTCTCAATAGATAAAATGAAACACGGATTATACGGATTTTTTATTGATGTAAGCTAGAATGGCTCTTTTGATTTGAATAATTTTATCAATTAAAAAAGAAGTAGTAATTGGATTACTTTCTATGTAAATACCATCGGAATAATCAAACCCTCTTTTCTTCAAGGGTAATCCATTATCTATCAATGTCTTTAAAGTAACTAAGTTTGTAAATTGATTCTTTCTCAAATCCAATCGAGTTAAACGACTTAACGCTCTAACTTCTAATGGTAATTTTTGTAATTGGTTCTCTTGTAGATATAATCGGGTCAAATACTTTAAGTTCTTAATTTGAGGTGATAACGTTTTTAATTGATTCTTTGATAAGTCCAGTTTTTCTAAATTTTGAATTCCTCCAATTTCTGATGGTAAACGTTCAAACTTATTATTTATCAAATAAAGCTCTTTTAATTTGTTCAAATTACAGACTGATGTAGGTAAAGTTTTTAATTGATTTCCGCTTAAATATAAATCACTCAAATTTTCTAATTCACCTATTTCATGAGGTAATTCTCTCAATTGATTATGATTTAAATACAACGTCGTTAATTGTTTTAATTGACAAATACTTGTGGGTAGTTTGATTAATCTATTCCTATTAAGATATAAAATACCTAAGTTTTTAAGTTGTCCAATTTCAATTGGCAATTGATTTAAGTTATTATTGTTTAGGTTCAATAATTTTAAGCTCTTTAACTGTCCTATTTCGACAGGTAGTTGGTCTAATTGATTTCGACTGACAACTAATTGAGTTAAACCTATTAATTCCTCTATGCTATTTGGTAATTCACTTAATAAGTTATCATTAACCCAAAGGTGAGTTAAAGCACTTAACTGTCCAATCTCAGAGGGTAGTGTTTTTAATTGATTGTTTGTTAGGAATAAGCTCTTTAAGTTTATTAATTCTTTAATGATAAGTGGTATAACTCTTAAAATATTAGAGCTTAAACTTAAAGATGTTAGATTCACTAAGTATCGGATCTTAAAAGGTAAAGTTTTTAATTGATTTCTAGATAAATCTAATTGCTTTAAATTTTTCAATAACCCAATTTCTACTGGTAATTCTATTAATCCACAATTACTTAGATTTAATGCTATTATCTTATCTTTTTCTATAGAATAAGATGGAGCAGTATAAAATTCTTTTGAAGCTATTTTTCTTAGAGAAATTGATTTTTGTTTCTCTTTAAATATTGGAATCTTTCGGCAGATTTTTTCGAGTATATGTAAATCAGTCATTAGATTTTGGATTTCAAAATGAAGATAAGATCTTTTGGGTGGTTTGGTGCGTTACTTCCAACATATAACGTCATCCTGAACTTGTTTCAGGAGCTCCCAAGCCGCAAGGGCGAAAGGTAGGCTTTTCACCAATTCTTTTTTGCTTATCCTTTTGCTCTTGCGGCTTGGGAGATTCCGTGACAAGCACGGAATGACGGTTTTAGGCTTATTCTTCGGTTTTAACCCCCGCCAAGTCTTTTGCCAATTGCTTTTTCATTTCTAAATCCATCATACGGCGGATTTGAATACGTTGTGCTTGTGGAGAACCGGCACCGTGCATACTTTCAGATAAATAACCTACGGCATTTCTACCGAGTGTAATGTTTTCAATTAAACGCAACATCCGCATTCTATCTTCTGTCTTGACATCAGCTTTGCCTTTTAGGTATTTTTCTAATAATGGTCCGATTTCTGAATGTCTAAAATCTTGCTCTGAAGGAAGTGTAGCAACTAGCCCACCTGCTAGGTCTTGTGCGAGTCTTGCTATTTCAAAAGGGAAACGAGTGACGTGATGTTTACAGACATTGGATAACATCGGGTCGCTCATATAGACTCCTGATTTGGTGGCTTGTCCTCTATGCGACGCAGCGATTCCTGTTCCGAAAATGGTCTCATTGAGGTGGGTCATTTCCACCAATTTATCTTTAATATGAGAGGCTTTCGGTACGCCATTCATTTCTACAATATTTGCTGCTGCTCCAATGAGTACATCCCCTACACCACATTTACACACATAACTTCTACGGTGATAGGTCGTAAATCGCTCCACTAGCATCGCCGCATAATCATATTCGCCATCCATAAAAATGTACTCATTGGGAATAAAGACATTATCAAAAATGACCATTGCCTCTTGTCCGCCATATTTATGATTCCCCACGTCCATCGTTCCATTTTCCATGCTGCGAGTATCGCAAGATTGTCTGCCGTAGATATAAGTAATACCCTCTGCTGTTACGGGTACGGCTCCAACGATGGCAAATTCTTTATCAGCTTCTTTCAATCGCATTGTTGGCATTACCACCATATAATGAGCATTGATACAACCTGTTTGATGGGCTTTTGCTCCTGTGATGTAAACGCCTTCTTCCGTTCGTTTAGTGATGTGTACAAATAGATCTTTATCGGCTTGCTGGTGTGGGGCGAGTCCTCTATCCCCTTTTACATCCGTCATTGCTCCACCGATGACGTAATTATAACGGTGCATCTGCGTTAAAAAGGCTTTAAATCGCTCATGGTAAGGTGTTCCGTATTGCTCATCTATTTCGTATGTGGTAGAGTATAAGGCATTGAATGCATCCATTCCTACGCAGCGTTGAAAACACGTCCCTGTCAATTGTCCTAAGCGACGTTGCATTTTATTTTGCATCACCAATTCATCCGCATTGGTACAGACATGTAAAAAACGACTCACTCGCTCCCCTGTAAAAGGTGATACCACACTTGCCAATTCTGGCGCTTCATTCGCTAAATCATAAGTTTTCGCCAATGCATTGATAGACGGACGAATCATCGGATGATCCACAGGTTCTGCTACTCGCTCTCCAAATAAATACACCTTTAAATTTCTATCTCGTAAGGAATCAATATATTCTAAGCCGTTATTTATTTTTTTCATATCTCTTTTCTAGTCTAAACCTATAAGGTTTTTGGAAACCTTATAGGTTTAGATTTTTATAGTTTGAATACTGCTAATTTAAAGATAAGGAATGAATTGTAGATAAGAATCAAGTAGTTCAGAATAAATCTATTTTGGAAGTTATACTGGTTTATTCATTCAACGGGTGACTTAAAGTTACCCGTTGAATAAACAAGCTAAAATATTTAAAGCCCCTTGTTAGTTTTTATTTCCGATTCCCCGTATTTTGCGAACTTTTTAAAACACTTCTGATGTTTAACCGCATCAAAGTAAACACACTACTCTCGTATGGTAGTGATTTTTTAATTTTTATGGATTGTAATCGCTCCGCTTGATTGTGTGATTGTGATCGCTTCGCTTGATTGTTAAACAGTTTTTAATCTCTATAACAATATAACAAGAAGCCGACAGGCGATAACAATATGACAATGAGCCGAATCCCGATAGCTATCGGGACGGGAGACAACAATCCCTCAATCATTTTTTAAGATGATCAATATTTCATTACCCGATGGTAGCGTCCGACAGTATGAATCAGGCGTTACATCTATGCAAATTGCGGAGTCCATTAGTAGCGGACTCGCAAGAAATGTCCTATCCGCCAAAGTGAATGGAGAGGTATGGGACGCCAGCCGTCCGATTGATAAAGACTCTACGGTTCAACTACTGACCTGGAGCGATAAGGATGGTAAACAAACCTTTTGGCACTCTTCTGCTCACCTATTAGCAGAGGCTTTAGAAACCTTGTATGGCTACGGAAAAGTTAAGTTTGGTGTTGGACCAGCGATTGAAAATGGCTTTTTCTATGATGTGGATACAGGCGATAAAGTCTTGAGTGAAAATGATTTTCCTACAATTGAGAAAAAAATGCTAGAGTTGGCTCGTCAGAAAAATGCGTACGTCCGTAAAGAGGTGACCAAAGCAGAGGCTTTAGCGTATTTTGAAGAAAAGAACGACACTTTTAAGTTGGAGTTGATTCGGGATTTGGAAGATGGTAGTATTACCTTTTATCAACAAGGGAACTTTGTAGATTTATGTAAAGGTCCTCACTTACCGACAACAGGTAAAATTAAGGCGGTGAAGTTGATGAAAATTGGAGGGGTATATTGGAGAGGAAAAGAAGGGAATCCACAATTGACTCGTATTACAGGTATTACTTTTCCAAAACAAAAAGAACTCAAAACCTACCTTCACATGTTGGAGGAAGCGAAGAAACGGGATCACCGTAAGTTGGGTAAGGAACTAGAGTTATTTATGTTTTCAGAGAAAGTAGGGGCAGGTTTACCGATTTGGTTACCGAAAGGAGCAGCCCTACGAACTCGTCTGGAAAACTTCTTAAAAGAGGAGCAATTAAAAAGAGGGTATAAGCCTGTTGTTACGCCACATATTGGTAAGAAGGATTTATATGTAACCTCTGGACATTACGAAAAATACGGAGAGGATAGTTTTCAGCCGATTAATACGCCGAAAGACGGAGAGGAGTTTTTATTAAAACCAATGAATTGCCCGCATCACTGTGAAGTGTTTGCACATCGCCCTCGCTCCTACAAGGAGTTGCCATTGCGTATTGCGGAATTCGGTACAGTCTATCGTTATGAGCAAAGTGGAGAATTACACGGTTTAACTCGGGTACGTGGTTTTACGCAAGATGATGCTCATATCTTTTGTACCGTAGGTCAATTGAAAGCAGAGTTTTTAAACGTATTGGAATTGACCATGCACGTCATTGAAAAAATGGGATTCGATGACTTTACAGCTCAAATTTCATTACGTGACTTGGAAGATAGAAGCAAATATATTGGTTCTGATGAAGTGTGGGAAGAAGCAGAACGGGCTATCATAGAAGCAACTCAAGAAGTTGAACTAAAAACGGTTACAGAATACGGAGAAGCTGCATTTTACGGGCCTAAGTTAGACTTTATGGTAAAAGATGCGTTAGGGCGTTCTTGGCAGTTAGGAACAATTCAAGTGGATTATAATTTACCGAATCGCTTTGAATTGGAATATGTGGGTTCAGACAATGAAATGCACCGCCCTGTAATGATTCACCGTGCACCATTTGGCTCGATGGAGCGTTTTATTGGGGTTTTAATTGAGCATTGCAATGGTAAATTTCCACTTTGGTTGACACCTGAGCAGTTTGCCATTTTACCGATTTCGGATCGCTTTATTGAGTATTCGGAGCAGTTAGAGGCTACTTTAGCCAAGCATGATATTCGTGGATTTGTAGATACAAGAAGTGAAAAGATTGGTCGTAAGATCCGTGATGCAGAGGTCAAGAAAGTGCCAATCATGCTGATTATCGGAGAAAAAGAAGTCAACGAAGGCAAAGTTTCTGTACGGATACAAGGCGAAGGGGATAAAGGTCAAATGAATATTGAAGAATTTGTTGAATTTTTTAAGGGGTTGTTGTAGAATATCCCTGTTGTATAGACGTTTTATAAAACGTCTAAAATAATGATGGTTAAAAGAAATTAAATATAATTTTTAACCAATGTTCGTGGAGACGTTGCAATGCAACGTCTCTACAATATCCCAAAACCTTAACCTATGAAATGGTACACCTATATCACCTTTCTACTCCTATTATTTACCCAACATGATAATGGTGATTGGTTTTTCCAATTTGATAAAATTCATCATTATCAAGACCCTGATGGACATTTTTTTGATTTTCTCCCTGTAAATGATACGGTACAAACTGAGCTTGAGAAATTTGGTTATAGTATTTTTGGAGAAGGTAAGCCATATTCTTTGAAAGACACGGCTTTTATAGATTCTCTAATACTGATAGGTTTTGAGCAAATAAATATGTCTCCTTCAAAAGAAAGTGATATTAACCATATTTATAAAGAACGATATGCCGATCTTACAGGACCGAGATTAGGATCATACTGTTTACCCAACTTTACAGATATATTAATTTTTAAAAAGCAAGGAAAGATTACAGGCATCTCCAAAGTTTGTTTTGGATGTAGTCACATCAGTATTGTGGGTACAGATAAATTTACAGCAGCCTTTGGTGAAAATGGGGAGTATCAACAATTAGAAAAGGTGTTATATGATAAGGAGTAGAAACATTAATTGAATCTCTTTTAAACCTTAAAATCATCATCAATAAAAACTATATGTAAGGCTTAGTTTCTACTTATTTGTGGCGGAAACCGTGTAGAAACACATACATTCCGCCACAAATAATAAAATAAGCAGCGGAATCTATATCAAAACACATACATTCCGCTGCTTATTTTTAAATCAATCAATGAAAAAGCGGCTATCAGAATTCAATAATTCCAATAGCCGCCCCTAAAAAACTAGTCTCTAGCGTCTAGTCTATCTTATAATTTTGACCTAAAGTCTTATCCTCAGGAGTTTCGTATTGAATCTCCATTTTATCTTGATTGATATCAGAAGTAGCATCTCCACCATCTATAGCGATGAAAGGAGCGATAACCAATGCTACAATAGAAGTCAACTTCACTAAGATATTTAAAGAAGGACCAGAGGTATCTTTGAAAGGATCACCTACAGTATCACCCACAACTGCTGCTTTGTGTGGTCCAGATTTTTTATAGTAAGTCTTACCTTGAATATCTACACCATCTTCAAACATTTTCTTAGCGTTATCCCAAGCACCACCAGCGTTAGATTGGAAAATCGCCATCAATACACCAGCTACAGTTACACCTGCTAATAATCCACCTAACATTTCAGGACCTCCTAAGAAACCAATTAAGGTAGGAACAGTAACTGCTAATACACCAGGAACAACCATCTCACGAATAGAGGCTTTAGTAGAAATATCAACACATTTTTTATAATCTGCTTTTCCGTCTGCCGCTTCAAAAGTTGCTTGATCTTCTTTTGACCATTCTGCAAAATCTTTATCACCATTGTTTCTCATCACCTCTAACGCCGCTTTCAATTCAGGAATAGTTTTGAACTGACGACGCACCTCTTTAATCATATCCATCGCTGCTTTACCCACAGAGTTCATAGCCATAGAAGAGAATAAGAAAGGTAACATACCGCCTAAGAATAATCCAGCCATTACTGTAGGATTCGCTACATCAATCGTAGAAATACCAGCAGTTGTCATAAATGCTGCAAATAAGGCTAAAGCTGTTAATGCTGCAGAACCAATTGCGAAACCTTTTCCAATTGCTGCAGTTGTGTTACCTACTGCATCCAATTTATCTGTACGGTTACGAACTTCACTTGGTAACTCAGCCATCTCTGCAATACCACCTGCATTATCAGAAATAGGTCCGTAAGCATCTACTGCTAACTGAATACCTGTGTTTGCTAACATACCTACTGCTGCAATAGCGATACCGTATAATCCAGCAAACTCATACGCTCCAACAATTGCTGCTGCGATGATTACGATAGGAATAGCTGTTGATTGCATCCCTACACCTAAACCAGCAATGATATTTGTCGCTGCACCTGTTACCGATTGATCTACGATAGATTTTACAGGTTTTGTACCAAATCCAGTATAGTACTCAGTAATTAAACCAATCAATACACCAGAAATAGAACCAATGATAGTTGCGATAAATACACCAGTTGAAGTGTAAGTTTCACCACCAAATCCCCAATCAGCAGGTAATATATTGGTAATGATGAAATAAGAAGCAACAATCAAAATACCAGTTGAACCAAATTCACCGATATTTAAAGCCGTTTGTGGATTTCCACCTTCTTTCACATTTACCATAAAAGTACCTACAATAGAAGTAATGATACCCGCTGCTGCTAATAATAATGGTAAAACGATAGGAGAAACAGCTGTAACACCATCACCACTAAATGCACTAGTGTCAGCTTGCATCAAAGCTAAACCTAATACCATTGTACCAATGATAGAACCTACATAAGACTCAAATAAGTCAGCTCCCATACCAGCTACATCACCAACATTATCACCAACATTATCTGCAATAGTTGCAGGGTTTAAAGGGTGATCTTCAGGAATACCTGCTTCTACTTTACCCACTAAGTCTGCTCCAACATCCGCAGCTTTGGTGTAGATACCACCACCTACACGAGCAAACAATGCGATAGAAGACGCACCAAAAGAGAAACCTGTCAATACTGTTAAAACTACGCCCCAATCATTTGAGAAAGTAGTAATACCACTAGTATATAGAACTAATAAAGTACCTAATCCTAACAAACCTAAACCAACAACACCTAATCCCATAACAGCACCACCACGGAAAGCAATTTTTAAGGCTTCACTCAATCCTGTACGAGCTGCATTCGTTGTTCTAACATTCGCTTTAGTCGCTACTTTCATACCAATATATCCCGCTAAAGCAGAACAGATGGCTCCAATAATAAAAGATAAAGCAACTAACCAGTGTGACCCTTCTGTGGTAGCTCCACTAAACGCTAGCAAACCTGCTACAACCACTACGAAAATTGCTAAAATTCTATACTCTGCACTTAAAAACGCCATCGCACCTTCTTCGATATTTTTAGCAATTCTTGCCATTTTATCGTTTCCGATAGCTTGCTTCCCAACCCATGATGATTGCATAGCTGTGAAAGCTAATGCTAATAAACCAAAGGCAGGAATGATGTAAAATAACATGTCCATTGAAATACTGTTTTTTACTTTGGATTTAAAAAATATTGTTTTTTGTAATTGAATTTTTCCCTATAAAGGTAAATATTTGATTGAAAATCAATTGTTATGACCAAAATTCAATCTACTTTCCTTCAAAAACACGCAAAATTAAACATTTATAAATTTGAACCAAAATCTTTTTAAATAATGTTTATATAAGTTTGGGGTATAAGGTCGAATAACAATATTTAAATTAAAAATGG
>CAYLSF010000094.1:0-12519 GCA_964385675.1 uncultured Saprospiraceae bacterium | reverse complement strand
TGTAATGATAAATAAGAGCTAATAAATATTAAATTCTCTAAACCGAGAATAGCTGCCTCCATCTTGAGTTTGAATAACGTAACACTCTAAAGTCTTAAATGGTGTTTGCACCATCTCCTTTTTTTCTACAGTAAAACGATACCTCAAATACCCTTCAGGAATGTCTCTAAAACCATGTGCTTTCAAGTAAGGCTTAACGTATTTTAGCGTTCGCCTAGAACCTGTAAACTTTTGACCAATCTCTATTGGAAATCGAACTTCGGGGTAGGCTTGATAATACAGCATATTAAAGCAATAGGTTCGGGTAGGATGTAGAAAAATACGATTATTATCTTCAATAACCGTAGTCAATGCCTTGGTAATTGACTTTTTCTTATAATGATTAAGGTAATTATATTCAATATAAGTTTGTTCGGTATAATCAACTAATTCTCCACTATTTTCCCTTACATACAATCGAACTCTATTTATATTCATACTATCCCCCTCAGCCCATTTTCCAAAAGCTCCAACTGTTTCTACATAGCTCAAACTATCTGTTTTATGATGTTTAGTCAATTTACATTTAAGTCGATTGCCCAAACTATCAATAGCATAATAATTGAAGATAAACTGTCTTTTAGAGGTGTAAATTTTATTATTCAAGTTATAATGATTCAAAGAATCGCTTTCTTTCAATGCTCCATTCTTCATATAGTTAAAAGTGGTGTAGTCAATTTTTTGAGTAGGGGAGCAAGCGTAAAATAATAATGTGGTTAATAGAATAATAAGCCTTTGCATAATGGATTAATTTAAATAACTATACTGTTTACAAATATACAACATTACAGTTCTAATACTTTTTGAAAGTGTAGCTTAACTTTGACTTCTCAGGTTCGCCTTTCTATGATTACGCCTTTTGATTTGAGGAATCCTAATTATGGACTGGGGTTATTTTGTAGCGTTCTATAATAATTTTTCAGTTAACACATTATTTCTATAAGAGAGAAGGCTTTGAAGTTATAGTTCGCAACAACTTATTTTCATAACTACTTATCACCATGTATAAATTTTTAGATTACAAAATTTGCATGTTACATACTACTTTTTGTAAGTTAATATTTTTTTAGATTACAAAATCTATGTATTTTACCTTACTTTTTGTAAGCTAAAAATGAAATATGAGTCAGCAAATCATAGGGAGGACGGTAGAAAAAGAAATACTGAGCAAGGCATTGACTTCAACAGAGTCAGAAATGATTTCAATAATTGGTCGTCGAAGAGTTGGTAAAACCTACCTGATTCGTACTGTTTATCAAGACAAAATTGCATTTGAAATATCAGGTTTACAAAACGCTACAGGCGAAGAACAATTGAGAAACTTTGCCAATCAATTGCGTAAATTTTCGGGTTCAAAAACGAGGATTCCACCGCCTAAAGATTGGTTAGAGGCTTTTTTTATATTAGTCGATTTTTTAGAAAATACAGATTTGAAGTCCAAACCTGTTATTTTCTTTGATGAAGTTCCATGGATGGCAACACACAAATCAGGCTTCCTAAAAGGGCTCAGTTACTTTTGGAATTCTTGGGCAGTACAGCAAAATGTAGTGGTTGTTATTTGTGGTTCAGCAGCTTCATGGATGATTCAAAAAATCTTGCGAGATAAAGGCGGTTTACACAATAGAGTGACTCGCCGTATTCGGTTGAAACCATTTACATTAGCAGAAACTAAAGCATTTCTCAACCATAAAGGCATTCGTTTTGAGCATTATCAATTATTACAATTGTATATGACAATGGGCGGGATTCCACATTATTTGAAAGAAATAGAAGGTGGAAAAAGTGCCGCTCAAAATATTGATAAAATCTGTTTTAGTGAAAGCGGATTGCTACGAGATGAATTTTTGAGTCTATACCCTGCCTTATTTAAACACGCTGATTATCATACTACAATTATCCGAACCTTAGCTGCAAAACCCAACGGCTTAACCCGAACGGACTTAATTCAACATTCTAAATTAACCGAAAGCGGGCGAATCACCAAAGTCTTAATGGAGTTGGAAGAATCTGGCTTTATCACAACCTACAATGCGTTTGGTAAAAAGAAAAAGGGGAAACTCTACCGTTTAACCGATGAATATTCTATGTTTTATCTTCGATTTATAGAACCGAATTTATCTGAAACAGAAGGCGTATGGACAAGTCTTAGTCAAGGACAGCGATACAAAATCTGGTGCGGTTACGCGTTTGAAAGTGTTTGTCTCAAACACATTACTCAGATCAAAAAAGCCTTAGGGATTTCGGGTGTTTACACCCGTACTGCTTCATTTTTTAAAAAAGGAGACACCAATAGTAAAGGCACACAAATTGACTTACTCCTTGACCGCAATGACCGAACAATTAACCTTATTGAGATTAAATTTTATGACGGTCAATTCACTATTTCAAAAGATTATGCTCAAAAGCTCCGACAAAAAATTCAAGTATTCAGAGAAGCAACTCAAACTAAAAAACAGGTTTTTTTAACCTTAATTACAGCATTGGGTTTACAATCAAATATACACAGTGTAGGTCTAGTGGATAATGATTTTGATAGTGCGGTTTTGTTTGAGGTGTGAAACCTCATCACTCAAACAAAATCCCCATATCCAAATTATTTTGCACCAACTGCATTGCCCAATTATTTTGTTTAGTACCATAAGTTGTAATCATAGTTAAATGAATCGCTTTTTTGGTTTCGGTTTCCATGCGGAAAGTATCTATTTTAGTTTGTAGTTGTGCTGCATAACTTTTAGTGATAGTGTAAGGAGAAATAGAAAATTTGATTTCACATAAATTAATTACACCATCTCTTCTATCAATGACCATCCCGATAGCTATCGGGACAATTTGAGCACCTTTAGATTTTTTACTTCTACTCCCCTTACTTTTCCACGCAAAAGTATGTGTAATCACACCACTTATACCCAACGCCTTTTTTATTGAATTAACATGATACAAACAGACTTGCTCAAAAGCATAACCGCTCCAACTTTTATAGGTAGTAGTGTCCATTGCATTTATCCAGTTATTTTCATCATAAGGATCGGTACTTCGAATAAAACGCAGGTAGAAATTAGTGTAAAAATCAATTAATTGATATAGGTTATTTCGTTTTTTCTTACCCAAAGGACGATATTTTCTAATAAATCCGCTTTGCTCCAATTCATTTAGAATACGAGTTGTACTACTCCCTACAGATAGTTTTGCTGTTTCTATAATTTCATTTCGAGTTAAGCCTTTTGCCTTTGTTGCAATCGCCGACACTACGGCAATGTGTTTTTCCGCATCAGAAAATAAGGCACGAAATAAATTGTCAAATTCTGTTCGCAATAAACCATCTTTCGCAAAACAAATTTCCTCAATATTCTGCATCGGACTTTTTCCCCCTTCTACGGCTTCCAGATAAAATGGAACGCCCCCCATAACCATATAAATCTGAATAACTTGATAGCAAGTAATCGCTTGATTTTTCAGTCGCAGCATCGCCTCTGCCTCTTGCAAATTGAAGGGTTCTAACTGAATTTTTGCCGTCACTCGATTGTGCAAACCACCTTTATGATTAATCAATTTACTAATCATCCATGAAGCAGCAGAACCACAAACCACCAAAATAATATCCGAACGAGCCGAAGCCCAACTATTCCAAAAATGGTCTAAAGCGGGTAAAAAGCTCGATTTAGCGGTATCAAACCACGGTAATTCATCTAAAAAGATCACTTTTTTAGGCTGCTCTAAACGTTCCAAATATTCAATTAAACGCTGAAAAGCAATCGACCAATTTTTAGGAGGACTCCCTACTTCTACTGATTGCCCTTTAGCCTTCATGAGTGCTAAATGAAAATAAAATAATTGTTGCTGCATATTAACTTGTACAACCGCTGTGGCATAAAAAGCTATGTCATGCTTAAAAACATGACGCACCAACTCCGTCTTACCAACTCGACGACGACCATAAATTGCTATAAATTCCGATTTAGCACTCTTTTTTAGTTGCTCTAATCGCTGAATTTCCTTTTTTCGACCTATAAATGTTTTAACCATAAAATAATATAATTGGTGGTAAGTATATTTCTAAACTATATTGCCACCAAATATAAGATTAAACTTGGTGATAAGTGTGTTTTTTAAGATGCTTATCACCAAGTTTAATTTTTTACCTTACAAAATCTATACATTTTATATCACTTTTTGTAAAGCAATATTTTTCAAAGCAGCGACTCAAACTAAAAAACAGGTATTCTTAACTCTAATCACAGCATTGGGTTTACAATCAAATATACACAGTGTGGGTTTGATGGATAATGATTTTGATAGTGCGGTTTTGTTTGAGGCATAGCTTTAGACAATACTCTACTGTTTGTACCAAAAGTGTAAATATTTTATTACTTTTGGTATAAATAATGAACCATGCTAATAGGTCGTAAAAAAGAAATAGCCGAACTAGAACGAGTTTTAAAATCGCCTAAAGGAGAGATGATAGCAGTGTTAGGAAGGAGGCGAGTGGGTAAGACCTTTTTAATAAGTGAAGTGTATAAAGACTACATTATCTTTGAGCAAATAGGGGTTAGAAATGCCTCAAATGAAGCACAATTAAATACCTTTACAGATGCCCTACAACAGCTATCTAATGAATCGGTAGAAACGCCTAAAAACTGGCAGGAAGCTTTTTTTAAGTTAAGAGATGTACTAAAACCGCTTGTAAATCCCGATAAGAAATTAGTTATCTTTTTTGATGAATTATCATGGCTAGCCGTAAAAGGGTATAAGTTTTTAGATTTTTTGGGTCATTTTTGGAATAGTTGGGCTTCTCGACAAAATATTGCGGTTGTGCTTTGCGGCTCGGCTACTTCATGGATTATCAAAAAAGTTATTAATGATAAAGGAGGCTTACACAATAGGGTAACAACCTATATTAACCTCAAACCTTTCACTCTAGCAGAAACCGAAGAATTTCTAAAAGCAAAACACGCTACCTTTACTCGCTACCAAATCATAGAATTTTATATGACTTTTGGTGGTGTACCATTGTATTTAGATAAAATTAATCCATCTAAAAGTGCGATTCAAAATATCAATGATATTTGTTTTGCAGAAAATGGTTTGTTACGACATGAGTTTAATCGCTTATACCCTGCCTTATTTGATAATCCTGAACATCATGTTGCCGTCATTCGAGCATTGGCAAAAAGTCATAAAGGACTAACCCGAACCGAAGTAATCGAATTAGCCAAAATTCCAAATGGACGTTCTGCCACACAAGTGCTAGAGGAATTACAGCAATGTAGTTTTATTATGGCGTATCAGCCGTTTGGTAAAAAGAAGAAAGATAAACTCTATCGCCTAACGGATGAATACTCTCTGTTTTACCTCCGATTTATAGAAGAACAACCCTATGAAGGGGATGGTACATTTATGCAATTGAGTCAACTGCAAACCTATCGCACCTGGACAGGATATGCCTTTGAAAATATTTGCATGAAACACATTTTATCCATCAAAAAAGGCTTAGGTGTCTCAGGGGTTTATACCCGTACTTTTTCTTTCCTTAGAAAAGCAACCGAAACTGACGAAGGCTTACAAATAGATATGCTACTCGAACGGGCAGATAGAGTCATTGACCTTTTTGAAATTAAATTCTACAATACAGAATTTACAATGACCAATACTTATGCCGAAAAACTCCGAAAACGCACCCGTTTATTTATGCGATTATCTAAAACGAAGTGTCAAGTTCGCCTTTCTATGATTACGCCTTTTGGCTTAAAAAATCCTAATTATAATCCAGGACTATTGCATAGTGATTTTACAGTTGATGTGTTGTTTTTGTAGGGGAATTATATAAATACAACTATAAATCCTCAATTTCTGAACTCGAAAGCCCTGTATATTGAATAATTTTAGTTATCGGTTCTCCATTTTGTTTCATCATTCGAGCAATAGTAATGCGTTCTATTTTTCGGACTTTTTCTTCTGCTTCAAATTTTAACGTTTCCGCTATACTCGCTTGATAATGTAAATTATCCAAATAGCGTTCATATTGTTTTCGCTCCTCATCGGGTAAGTTCGCCACCTTTAGTCTTTGATTAGCTACCTTTAAGCCCTTTGCTTAAAAACTATCTTTGATTTCACTATTTTTAAAAAAATAGATCCATTCATCTAATGTATTTTTCGCTAAATCATTAAACTGATTGACCTTAATCAAATATATTTCAGGATATAATTCCTCAATACTAGATTTACCAAATAACTTTTTCTGACTTGGACTTAATTCTAAAATATCGTCTTGATAAAGCCCCCTAAAACTCGTTGTGCCTTTATAGATATAATCTTTTCCTTGCCCTAAGTTGAAATAAATGATATTGACGGAAATAACTTTTTTGATTTTTGAATATGGTTCGCCCTCTTTGATGTATTCCGTAATAGCTTTTGAAATACCAAACAAAATCCGCAAGAAATAATCTAATTCATGAGAATTTTGTATTTCAATAATGATTAATTCCTTTTTGGCATTTTCCACCAATAAATCCACCCGATTAAACTTATCATTTTCCGAGGACTGATTACTTTCACTTTCCAAAACGGCTTCTATACGCACATCTTCCCCTATCAATTCTGATAAAAAACCTTCCAAAATCGCAAAGTTTGCTTTATCTCGAATCAATCGCTTAATTGCCCAATCAAATCTAATGTGCTTTTTCATCTCAATTCTTTTTCAAATGCTACATCAAATATAACCATAAAAAACGGCATTTCCGATACCTCCGAAAATGCCGTTTTCCTAGTTTAGATGTCATACGACTCATAAACCAATCAATAAGTAGGTTTAGGTATTTGTAAACTATCCATCACTTCATCTAAACCTACCGCTCGCAATTGTGCGAGTTGTACGACATATTTCATGCGTTCGGCGTGTGCTGTTTCTATTCTATCAGAAATAGCATTTAGTTCTTGATATTCTTCTTCTGTTAGGGTATAATTATCTCTTTTAGCAACTAAGGCATGAAATCGTTCCCAAACTGTAGCAGATAAGCCTTGATTGATTTTTTGAAGTAACTCATCTTCTTCTAAAGCAACTGCTGCTTTTTCGGCTACTTTTTCTTCTATAAGTTTATTTACATAGTCTTCTACCTCAATGCCTTTCTTTTGAGCCAAATGAACTAGACGCTGCTCTATATCTGATGCTATGTTTATAATGATAGACATATTGTATTTTGATTTAAGGTATGAGTAAGGAAAGTCCTTGAATCCTCTGAAAGTGTTTAGTATTCAAGGTTGCTAATTTCAATTGATTAGCTTTTGCTGTTGCACCGATTAATAAGTCAGCAATTTCAATTAGCTTATTCCTTTTCTTTAAATCTTTATAAACTTCAACCGCTTCCTCAATAGTTGATTCTTCTAAAGGAATAATTTGTAACTGACTAAAAACAGCATCCCAAAATGCAATTTGATTGTCTTTGCTTCCAGAATACACTTCAAATTTTGTAATAACTGAGACTGCAAATGTGTAATTCTGCTGTGTTAAATGAAACAGAAATGATTTCTCTTTCTTCATTTTTCGGAAGTATTCAATCAACACAGAACTATCCAAACAGATTAATTCACCTTCCATTGATTGATATAATTTCTGTTCTCCAAATGTGCTTCATATTGTTCCTCATCCATCACAGGGCCTTCCAATAATAATTTTTGAAAGTTGGTAAGCGTTGTTGTATCTTTTTGGATGATTTGAGTTTCAATATCTGACTTTAATTGTAAGACTTGACTTTTAGGCAATTGCTTCACCAATTCCCATATCTCCTCATATCCTATTTTTAGCTTCAATTCCATAATCTATATTTTGATTTATCCTTACTCAATATACGATAATATATAGGATATTTCAAGCGGAGATTGCTTTATGGATAATCTCCTTTTCCTGTGATACAATGCCGAATACCGCCTTTGGGATTAGGCGTATCGCCTTTGTAGCGAGGAATAAGATGATAGTGAAAATGTGGAATGGTTTGCCCTGCCGCTTCTCCACAATTCACACCTAGATTATAGCCGTCTGGATTGTATCGTTTATCCAATAAGAGTTTTACTCTATCAACCATCAATAATAATGCTCTTTTTTCTTTTTCAACTAAATCAAAATAATCGCTCTTGTGGCTTTTTGAAATGATTAAAATATGTCCTTGTGAGACTGGATATTTATCTAAAATCGCATACATAGTAGCACTTTCTGTAATCAACTCCCTTTCAGCGTCAGGTGAACAAAATACACAATCGCTATCTTTTATAATTTGATTAAAGTGCTGGTATTCGTATATTTCACAAAACTCTGTTTTAAAATAACTTTTATAGTTTAGTCGAACATTGCATTGATAGGTTGGTACTTGATGGATAAAGTGTGTTCTAAATCCTTCCTTTTTCAAATCTCGTCTTACCGTAAAATAGGCTTTTCCTGTTGGTTTTAGTAATTCTGAAACAGACATTAAAACATAAGTTTGTTCTTTTGGAAACAACACATTTAAAACATAATGACAGATGATTGTATCAAATTTTTCGGTTGGATACTCGGGAGCATAATATGGATCATAACCTTGAATATCAAAACCTTTTTCTTTTAAAAACTCTACATCTTTACCCAATCCACAGCCAAAATCTAGAATTTTACCTTTTAATACATTTTGACGCAACAAAACTCGTGTAGGATAAGATGGTTTATCTCTTTCTTTTACCGTTAAGTGAGCATTAGGATTTTTAGGATCGTGGTATAAATACATAATCTGCGTTTTGAGGGTTATTTTTGATAAATCCATTTATTTTGAAAACCCATATTTTGAGCAATTTGGGCTAACGGTTGGATTTGATTTTCTAATTTTAGAATAAAGTCGGGTTCTGAAAGCGTTTTAATTTCATCTAGAGAATTTCCTACTATACCAATATAATCTTCTAGTATTTTAGATTTTGGTTTAAATTCTAGTCCTATATTAAAAGCTTTATACTGTAAGTGTCCGAATCCTTTGATATATGTAGGTATATCGGGTAATTTATCACTTTTTTGATAGTTAACAATTGGTACAACTGGCACTAAATTCCATATTTGATTGTGGGTTACAAAACTCCACGGAATGAAATGATCCAAATCATACTGTTTTACATTTATTTGGTAATTTGAAAAGAGACACCTTAAAGGCTCGTCAGTATAAGTATAAATGATATTCCAGAACTTTCTTTGAGTACTTAAATTACGATCCTTCTTTGCAGGAGGAAATAATTTACTTACAATATTGGGTACATTGGGATTTCGTTTTTGCACATATTTTAATAAATTCCATAAACAAAAATCTTCCATTATTTTCAAATGTTGTCGAAAATAATGAAACCATGCTTCATTGAAAACTACCATTTTACCCGTGAAATAGTACGGAAGTTGTAATGTCTGCTCGGTGTAATCTCCTGTAAATATCTCTTGAATTCTGTTATTCACTTTTTTATCTTTCAAGCCTTTTTCTATCAAGTCATAACACCACGGACGAACAAAGCGATAAGGAACATATTCTCCTAGACTTCTG
The DNA here is from genome assembly GCA_964385675.1 of uncultured Saprospiraceae bacterium. Classification (GTDB taxonomy): domain Bacteria; phylum Bacteroidota; class Bacteroidia; order Chitinophagales; family Saprospiraceae; genus CAYLSF01. The sequence continues at coordinate 2,941 of CAYLSF010000094.1, read as the reverse complement.
ATTTGTTTAGCCAAATCACTATTGGGATGATTGATAATATAACCTAATATACTTTTGACAACTTTTTCGGGTGGAGTATTCATTGATAACCCCAGCACTTTTAATTCTAATGCACTTTGGGCGATATGTCCTAGTTTATCTTGTACACCATAAGATAATTTATAATAATGAACAGGATACCAAACCGCAGCTACCATTCGTACCAATAATTCTAAAATATTGGTTTGTTCATGTTCCTTTTTTATCATCTGTATCAATACATAAAACCAATAGAATTTATAGGACGTAGCCGTATTATTGAAGGCTTTTGCTAGGTGGTGGATTGGTAGGTTTTGATGATTGGGTAAGTTCATAATTCTTTAAGATTAAATAAAACAAGCAGCACAGCCTGTTCCCTCTGCATCTTCCAAAATATCAATTAAATAAGGCGATTTGGTATTTGCTTTAAGACGTTGCATACGCTGTAGGTGTTCTGCTTTAATTTGATGAATACGGTCAGGTTGTATTAAGTTTTCAAGGCGTTCTTCTGACCAGGAATAACCTTCTTTTTCATAGTCTAATGCGCGTTGAAATAGGTCAGGGTGTTGCTCATAGAGCCAAACCCATTCTATTTTTTGTTGGAAAAAACAAAAGTAGCAGCCTGACCGACTACGGCTATAATGCCCCGTTTGTCCATTGACCTGATAGGGCAGTTTTTCGTAATAGGCAGGTACGCCTACACCGCTTTCTCGCAATAGGTTAAATATATCTTCCCGAATCAGTCTATCCGTATTATTAACCACAGGAAAATGCTCAACTCCTGCCAGAGTATAATTTGTGGTTTGCAGAAATTCAAACACAACTTGATTAAAGGCTTGAATATCTAAATCCAACAAAAGGTTAAGTTTTCGCTCTTGCTTAAATCGAATAGATAACGGCTCTTGTACAATTTCAAGTGTTCTAGATAGTTTTGTAGACTGTGCAAAATGCTCATAATAAGTCGCTACCTGTTTACGATTGCTATTTGCCAATACCTTTTGTATCACATCTTGACTCCAAATATTGGTACGAAAGGGAAAGATGGATTGAATATTAGGTTTGGTAGAAATATAGCCTTCTCTATCCTCATCCCCTCTGATACCGACATAAGATACAACAGGATCGTTACCGACCCATTTTTCAAACGGTTGTAATTTCATTTCTTTGGTACACCATCTAGCAAAATGAGAGGGTAAATAGCCGCCTTTCATTTTTAGGAGGTGATCAAAAGGATTATCTAAACTATTTTTTGCAGCTTGTATTTTATAGATTTCTTTTCCTAGATAAACCTCTAGGTTTTCAATCAATTGATAGGTTTCATCTAATTCCTTTCCTGTATCGCAAGTATAATATTCTAGATCTAAATCAGGATACAGTTGATTCATATAGATAGCTAGTGCAGCACTATCTTTACCCCCTGAAATCCCTAATACATGTCTAACTTTTTTTTGTTCCATCGATTTGTTCTTCTAGCAGTTTGAGTAATACCAATTGCATAAGGTTTTTATCTTCTGCATCTAATATTTCCCTTAATGTATTTTCTAATTTCTCTACTGCTGCTGATTCTTCTTGGGATAAAATATATTGACGACGAATAGTTTCATGGTTTAATGCTGTAATTTCTACTTTTACAGCTTCCTCTTTTTCGCCTAATTCTAAATTACTAATTTCTATCAAATTATCCAATTCATTTAAACCTTGTTTTAACCTTTTATAGATAAGAGGTTCATCGCTATCAAGAATATCAGTCAATTTTTTACCTACTAGAGCCGTACTTAAAGATGATAAATATTTTTCTCTATTGGGAATTGGACTAATTAATCTAGCCCGTAGTACTTTTTGTTTTGGCATTAGGATATAAGGGTTAAGTGTATTGTATCGTTTGTATATTTTTTCCTTGTAAATATTGAATTGCTGTTCTTCAATTCCTAATACATTAGTAATTGATTTTTCAAATCTTTCTAATAAATTGGAATAAGCAGCACTCAATTCTCGCATTGCATTCCTCAATCTTTTTACATATTCACTTAGTAGAGCCTCATCCTTCTCTAGTTTTTTAAGAGAAACTCCAAAATTGGTTAATAAGTCTTCAAAAAATACTTGCTCAACATCTTTTGCATTGTTGATAGATTGTCTAAATGCTTTAGCATCATTTGAAACTCTATCTGTAAGTTTTGAATACTGGGGTAATTGTCTGTAAAATTGAATAAAAGGACGAATAGTTTGCAATAAACTACTTTCTTTTACTTCTACATTATTTTCTTGCTGGATTAATTGGCGATAAGCATTAAAAAGTTCTAATTTAATACCCTCCACTTGAAACGTTTTAATACTATATCTATGTGCATCCTTTGCTAAAACCTCTAATATATCTTTGCTAAAGAAAGGGATATAAGTATCATCTCTATAAAAAGCATAATCCTCCTTTTTAGCTAATAAAAATATAGGCAACCAGTATTCAATAAAGCCTTTTTTTAATTTAAATGGTGGTCGTGATAAAATATTAATATATTCTTCCAGAGTTCGTTTACTAACACTAGCAGATTCAGAAAACTGATTTGATACCTCCCAGAGTGCTTTAAATGATTTTTTATCCGTCGGTTCTGTTAAAAAATATTGTCCAAATTTTCCTTCTTGATGAATGCCTGTATTTTTGAGTAAAGCATAATAGATGGTTTTTTCAGGCGGAAATTCTTTAGCGGTAAATCCTAAATCGGGTAAGGCGGTATGATTGAGTAGTTTTTCTAAAAAGTTATTGCGAGCATAAGAGACACTACTTGATAGCTTGTGTCGATTCATTAGCTCATTCCGAAGAGTCGGCGTATCGTAATAAATGGTATTACATATCGTAGATAAAAATTTATTAAAATCGGTTCGGTTTTGAATCGAAATTGCTTCTTGATTAAAGTATCATTGTACTCTA
>CAYLSF010000093.1:0-12557 GCA_964385675.1 uncultured Saprospiraceae bacterium | reverse complement strand
AGGCTTATCACATACAACGTGAAAACCATTTTCCAATGCCATTTTTGCAGGGCCATAATGCACATGATTTGGCGTTACAATAGACACAAAATCCATGCGTTCCCCTAATGGTAATGCCTTTTCCTTTTCAATCATTTCGGCATAAGAACCATAAACTCTATCCGATGATAAAAAGAAATCTTCTCCCGATAATCTTGATTTTTCAGGATTGCTACTAAATGCTCCACAAACGAGTTCGATTTGTCCATCCAAAGCGGCTGCCATTCGGTGTACTGCACCAATAAAAGCCCCTCTACCACCACCAACCATTCCCATGCGAATTTTTCTCATATTTGATTTTTGTTTTAAAAATTTAGAAGTCAGACCTGCCGATTACTATCGGTATTGTTGTCAGACTTAAACAATAATAGAACTCACATCTTAAGTCTGACTTCTGACAATGAAATGATCTGACTTCTGTCTTCTAATTCTTAATTATTCTTTTCGATACCCTCTAAAAGTCACATTATCCAAATAGACTTTTACAGGATCAACGCCATGTCCATGTGTTACATCAAGGGCTTGATTACCATTGATTTGCATACCTACTTGCAAAAAGTTTTCTACCCAGCCCGACTGAACCTCTGCTCTGTCCAAGCTAATATTTGAAATATCAAAGACTTGCCCATTGATTTCCATTGAAATATAATGACTCCCTTCATTCAATTGCTCGCCAATTAATTTAATATGATGCCAAGTATTAGCAGCTAAACAAGTATTGATTTGAGGAGAAAAGGACTCCCAACCAACCGCTTTTCCAGCTTGTGGGTCAAATTCATCATTCCAATATCGCCATTCGCCACCTTTTGACCATTGCACCCCAAATCCATAAGAAATTGGAATTAAAATATGCTGCCATGTAAATTCTATCCCCTCTAAGGTCGAATTATTTGGATTATTACAATCTGTTACACCATCTATGTAGAAATCTAACTCATACTCCAAGTAGTTAGCATCTTTATATAACCAATCTTCTCCCTCCCACTTTAGGGCGATGGTATTGGTAAAAAACGCATTATTATAACGGTCTCCTCCTGTGATGGCACACTCTAGAGATTGCCCTTCCAAAGCAGGTTGCGTAGCATGGTCAACCGACCATTCAATAGTTGTACCTGGAAAAATAATATCCTCATAAACGCCCCAACCTGTATAGTCTAATCCTGTTGTTGGATTTGTTTGTCGAGTACCATCACTAATCGGATCGTCTTCGATATTATTATATTCAAAAACGGAAGTTAATGTAGGAATCGTTATTTCCAACGGTTCGTCATCACTACATCCGAATATAAATACCAATATAAGTAGCCAAATCTGTTTTTTCACTTACTGATGTATGAGTCATCAGATGAGTATCTAGTTAGTGTTAATCGGGTAAACTTTTTGCTGTTTAGGTTTTACCTCAAACTCACCTGGTGACTAGATTTAATCCTAAATAGATTTAAAAATCACTAATCACGAAAATACTGGACTTTCTGAAATTTAAAAGTAAAGTCAATAGAGTAAATATGATACAATCTTATTGAATTTCACAACAATGTTTGGATTAATTGTGATACAACAAAAATAATAATTCCAATCATAGTATATCTATTCAAAAATTTTAATTATTTGCAGTCTTAAATTATATTGTGTCAAAATTACACATAACCATATTTATTTGGGGTGTAATCCCGATAGCTATCGGGAAAGGTTTAAGGTGTAAGGATATATATATTCCTTATACCTTAAATCCTACACCTTAAACCTATTTTCTTAAAACCAATACTATTATGACTAAAACGACAACATCTGGAACAGCAGATATGGGACTTTTCTGGGGCTGTTTTATTGCATTGATTGCAACATCATTTGGCTTCATTGCTCGTGTACTCACAGAAAACGAATGGGCAGCAGAATTTGGCTTATCCAATACAGAATCGGGGCAAATCTTAGGTGTAGGACTTTGGCCTTTTGCCATTAGTATTGTGCTATTCAGTTTATTTATTGATAAAGTAGGATACAAAGCGGCTATGTATTTTGGATTAGTTTGCCACATCGTTTCGAGTTTGGTATTGGCAACGGCTGATGGTTACTGGGGACTGTATATCGGAACATTAATTTTGGCTTTAGGTAGTGGGACGGTAGAGGCATATATTAATCCTGTAGTGGCTACCATGTTTAGTAAAGACAAAACGAAGTGGTTAAATATTTTACATGCAGGTTGGCCTGGTGGCTTAGTGATTGGTGGTATTATCACCATTTTATTAGGGTCTGCATTAGGATGGCGATTAAAATTAGCATTGGTATTGATTCCTTCTATCGCTTATGCGTTTATGCTATTTAAAAAGGAATTTCCAACACAAGAGCGTGTTGCTGCAAATGTATCCTACAAAGATATGTTAGGAGAAGTTGGAGGAGTTGGTGCATTTTTGATTATGGTGATGATTATGAGTGAAATCGGAAATGTATTTGCTTTATCGCCTGCTATCATTTATGGGGTAGCCATTTTGAGTGCTTTTGCCTTTGCTTATTATACTAAATCTTTATTAGGACGTCCATTATTTATTATTCTACTATTAATCATGGTACTTTTAGCCACCACAGAGTTAGGGGTAGATAGTTGGATTACGTCTTTGATGGCAAGCAGTATGGAAGAAATTGGTATTGCAGCTGGTTGGGTTTTAGTTTATACTTCTTTGATTATGATGCTATTGCGTTTTTATGCAGGTCCAATTGTGCATCGTATTTCGCCATTAGGGTTATTGGCAGTTAGTGCGGCTTTAGCAGCTTTAGGTTTAATTGCCTTATCAAAAGCAACTGGGATTTCTATTTTATTAGCAGCTACCTTATATGGTGTTGGTAAGTCTTTCTTCTGGCCAACTACTTTAGGAGTTGTTGCTGAGCAATTCCCCAAAGGAGGTGCATTAACGCTTAATGCTATGGCAGGTTTTGGTATGATTGCCGTAGGCATTTTAGGAGCACCTGCATTAGGAGCTTTTCAAGATCAATACATTGATAATGCGGTTAAAAAAGAGAGTGTAGAAATGCATGCCAAGTATATCTCTAAAGATAAGTCAGGGATATTTGGAGCGTATAAGGCATTAGATACCGATAAAGTAGCTGCAGAAGGTACAGATGCAGAAAAAGCATCGATTGATGCCATTCAAGCGAATTCTCAAAAAGGGACATTGAGTACGGTGGCTTACTTACCGATGATTATGTTTATCTGTTATATTTTACTGATTTTATACTTCCGCTCTAGAGGTGGGTATAAACCAGTGGATATTTCGGAATCTTAATTTCTTTTTTTGAACCACAAAGCCACAAAGAATCACAAAGAATCACAAAGTAAATGGAATTCTTTGTGGCTTTAATTTACCCTTAAAAATGACCAAAACTCAAATTGATAGATTAACCTACATAATAAATGCTGCTGCCATAGAAGTACATAAAGCTTTAGGTCCCGGTCTATTGGAAAGTGTTTACCATAAATGCCTGAAGCATGAATTAACCCTAAAAAAAATCAACTTTGAATCTGAACTAATTGTATCTATTCATTATAAAGGAATTGAAGTAGCGACACAATTACGATGTGACCTTTTTATTGAAAAATGTATAGTTGTCGAATTAAAATCATGTGAAAAAATTATTCCTATTCATGAAGCACAAACACTAACTTATATGCAATTATTAAATGCGCCTAAAGGTATTATTTTTAATTTTAATGTAACTAACTTATTCCATCATGGTCAGAAAACACTTGTGAATGAATATTATCGTAATTTACCTTCATAATTTTGAAGTATTTATGCTTTGTGGGTCTTTGTGACTTTGTGGTTCAAAATAACAAACTATGCAAACCATTTGGGGAATAGATTTAGGAGGTACAAAAATAGAAGGCGTCGTCTTAACGCCTGACTTTAAAGTATTAGCACGACGAAGAATTCCGACAGAGAAGCAATTTGGGTATCAGCATATTATTAGCCAAATCGTTAAGCTTGTCCGATTATTGGAGGAAGAAACAGGACATCAACCCACTACAATAGGCATTGGTACGCCAGGCACGTTAACGCCTTCTACCCAAACCATGAAAAATTCAAATACGACTTGTTTGAATGGGCAGCCGTTAAAAGCTGATTTAATTAAAGCCTTAAAAATGCCCCTAGAAATGGCAAATGATGCGAATTGCTTTGCTTTAGCGGAAACTCGAATGGGAATTATTCCAGATAAAATGCCAGATGCTAAAGTCGTGTTTGGGGTTATTATGGGAACAGGGGCAGGCGGAGGTGTGGTTGTGAACAATCAAATTATAGGCGGCAGACATGGTATTGGCGGAGAATGGGGACATAATTTGCTGGAAGAAAATGGTAATCCTTGTTATTGTGGAAAGGCGGGTTGTGTGGAACAAGTCATTGCAGGGCCTTCATTACAAGCGTATTATACATCCATTTCTGGGGAAACTCGTACATTTAAAGAAATCGTAGAACGCTATAAAGCAGGAATCGATATGCACGCTACCCAGACCGTCGAACGATTGTTTGCTATGTTTGGAAAAGCTATTTCCGTAATCATCAATATTTTAGACCCTGATGCGATTGTTATTGGGGGAGGGGTTGGCAATTTTGATGAACTTTACACGAAAGGTGTCGCAGCTATTCAGCCTCATATTTTTAATGACAAAGTAGAAACTGTTTTTCTAAAACCAAAATTGGGCGATAGTGCGGGGGTATTTGGGGCGGCTATGTTAGTTACTTAGTTATTGGTTGCTTAGTTATCGGTTATTGGAATTTATCAAAAAGAGTAATCTTCAGAATGATGGAAAGATGTGTATTTAAAAATAAAAATCTGGAAATTCATATTGATTTACCGAAGTATGGGTATCAACAGACACGGTTTGACTGGACAGGAAAGATTGTAAAAGTTAAATTTCAAGATATATTGATTTCTAGTACGGAACGAATTAATGATTACGACATAACTATATTTGGAAAAGGATTTTATAATGAATTTGGGATAGAACATCCGATTGGGTATGAAGAAGCGAATCCGAATGGTTGGTTTCATAAAATAGGAGTTGGGGCATTGCAAAGAGATAATAAACCTTATGACTTTAGTAAATTATATGCAGTACGGCCTTTAGACTTTGAAATGCAAACAACTTCAAATAAACTTATCATCAACTGTCAATCTGATTTAATCAATGGTTATGCGTATCAACTTAAAAAAGAAATTGAATTATTAGAAGATGGTTGGCGAGTCCAGTATGATCTTCATAATACAGGCGAAAAAATAATACAAACCGATGAGTATAATCATAATTTCGTAGCCATCAATCAAGAATTTATTGGAGAAAATTATATCCTAAAATTTCCATTTGAAATACAGCCTACTTTATTTGAAGAAACCGTTAATCCTGATAACAAAGTTAATATAGGGGAACGTATTTTTAACTTTAAAGGAGAACATAATAACCCGTTCTTTTTTAGTAATCTCTCAGGCGGAAAAATGGCCAATGCAAGTTGGGAACTTATCAATACACAGCACAACATTAGTTTAAGTGAAATAGGAAATTTCCAAACGAAAAAGATTAACCTGTGGGGTTGGAAACACGTCATTAGTCCAGAGTTATTTTTTGAAATCTCGTTACCTCCTAATCAATCCGTTCAGTGGTCAAGGACATATCAAATCAAGAAGATTAAATATTGATTCTACACTTTTTTACAAATATAGTTTTGACGGAATTTGAGCAAAAAAGAAACACGGATTGAGCGGATATAACAGATGAAACGGATTTTTCTTATCTGTCTAATCCATTTTGTTCGTATATCCCGATACCTGCCTGACGGTAGCAGGACTATCTGGACTATTTCTTTTAATACTTTATAGTTGTCCATTCATATTGTTTTATAAAAGTGTATAGGAAGAAAAAATTACTTATTACCTATTAACTATGACTTATTACCTATATGTAGGCATTGCATTATCCGTTGCCCAATTTCCTCAATAGTCAATTTATCTGTTTCAATAATTTCAACATCCCGCTCAATCGCCTCTTTTCTTAAATAGTTAAGCCAACCAATCATATTTTCATGGTAGAGTTCAGGTTGTCCTCGTTGAATTAAACGAGCTTTCATGGTTGCTTGACTACAATCAAATAAGCATATTTTAAAGTCCGTATAATTATGCTTTTCAAATCCCTGTTGATAAAATTTAATTTCTGTTGATCCTTCAAAAATAATGTGAACATCTTCTGTCTGAGCCGTTGTAACCAATTTATCTATCCAAGCTAAGGTAGCATCTTCTTGCCATTTTTTGACATCCTCTAATTCTTCCCAATTGGGTAATTCCATATCATCGAAATGAAAAACTTTTACCTTTTTATTATTGAATATTGTTTTAGCTAATGCTTTTGTAGTAAACGTTTTGCCGACGCCTGATGCTCCTGTTATGGTGATTATCATAATTCAGTTTATTTTGATGGAAAGAATCTTATTGTAGAAGAATTAAGTACCTAGACAGGATTAACAGGATAAAACAGGATTTATTATGAATGTCTGCTTAGTTCCTTTAAGTTTTATACTGAATATTTAGAGCTTTATTCATAATTTAAAACCCCATAGACCGTCCAATAATTTCCTTCATAATTTCAGTCGTCCCACCATAAATCCGCTGAGCCCTAGAGTCCGTAAAGGCTCTAGCAATCGGATATTCTCGCATAAAGCCATAACCGCCATGCAGTTGTAAACATTGATCCACGACTTTACATTGAAGTTCCGTAATCCAATATTTTGCCATGGCTGCTTTTTCTGCGGTAAGGGTTTTAGCATTTAATTCCTGAATACATTGATCCACAAAAGTGCGACCAATGGTAATTTCCGTATTCATTTCGGCTAATTTGAATCGGGAGTTTTGAAACGAGCCAATTTTGCGACCAAATGCTTTTCTATCTTTACAATATTGTATGGTCATTTCCAAGGCAAATTCTGCTGAAGCAATCCCCGTAGCGGCAAGAGATAAGCGTTCTTGTGGTAGATTGCCCACTAAATAATAAAAGCCATGATTTTCTTCACCCAATAAATTTTCAACAGGTACTTTGACATTTTCAAAAAATAACTCTGCGGTATCTTGTGCCTTTAAGCCAATTTTATCTAAGTTTCGCCCTCTTGTAAACCCTTTCATTCCTCGCTCTACTAGGAAAAGCGACATCCCTTTATGGCGTAATTCGGGATTTGTTTTTGCTACCACAATCACCAAGTCACTCATAATGCCGTTGGTAATAAAAGTCTTTGCTCCGTTTAGTATATAATGATCGCCTTGTTTAACGGCGGTTGTTTGTACATTGGCTAGGTCGCTTCCTGTTCTTGGTTCCGTCATTGCAATAGCGGTAATGATTTCACCACTCGCTATTTTCGACATATATTTCTTTTTCTGAGCCTCATTGAAATAAGCGGTAAAAGGAGCGATAATGTCATTTTGTACTGTAAAGCCAGGCCCGCTTGTACCGACTCTAGCTAATTCTTCCGATACGATGACATTATATCGGTAATCTTTAATGCCCATACCGCCATATTCCTTTGGAAAGTCAATACATAGCAATCCCATTTCGCCTGCTTTTAACCAAAGTTCTCGATCCACTTTGCCTTCTTTTTCCCAACGTTCATTATGTGGGGCTACTTCTTTTTCCATAAAAGCCCTAGCGGCTTCTTGAAATAGAATATGTTCTTCTGTTAATAAATGTCTTTGCATGGTTTTATTTTTGATTAGTTTATGGCATATTTATACAAAAAAAGTCTTCACTTCTAAGATAGAAATGAAGACTTGCTTTCCTAAATTTTATATAAAAAAATACGATTTTATTGTTTAAAAACCCTCACCTTCCATTCCTCCTCGTTAGTTTTTATGACCAATAAATACATCCCTGTACTTAAACCCTGTAACGATAATTGTCCATCAATTTGCTCCGCTATTTTAACTAGTTTACCAAAAGGATCAAACAACTGTACACTTTGTACATTTTGTAAGTTAGGAACGGTATAAGTTAAGGTTTCCGTAGTAGGATTCGGAAAGATAGCAAGTTTCTTGTCACTTTCTGTAGTTTGATATTGTACAGGAACGATTGTACTATATTCAAAAGCACCATCAAAGTCAACTTGTTTTAAGCGGTAATAATTAATACCATCAAAAGGTTGTTGATCTACAAAGGTGTAAGATTGTTCTATAGTCGTTGTACCTTGTCCCTCTACAAAACCTATCGTTTCCCATTCTTGATGGCCATTAGGATTAACATTTTTACTTCTTTCAATCTCAAAACCTTCATTGTTAAGCTCTGATGCTGTATTCCATTGTAAAAGAACTTCATCCTCTACAAGTTTTGCATCAAAATTTACTAAAGTTACTGGTATGTTAGGGCTAGTCCAAGAAGCAATAATGGTTGGGTTCGTAGGCATTGCACCTGTATCATCTATGGAAGGGGTATCGAGTAATTCAATTTGGGTGATTGTGCCGCCACTTGCAGGAATATTAATAGCTACATGGTCAAAACCATCTCCTGTACTTTGTGCTCTAACCATATAGTGCTTGACTTGACCACCCTGTGTAATTTTAGCGGTATAATGACATCCTGTATAATTATAAAAACCTTGTTTAAAATCACAAAAAAACTGAGCATCTGCACTTGTACCTTGTGTTGGGTCGAATACATTGATTAACCCACCCTTGTAAGGACCAATAGGAGGATAGACTAAATTGGCATTAGGATAAGTCGCACTAACAGCAAACATTACGCTGTAAATATCTTGATTGACATCGCCATTTAGTGGATATTCTATACCCGCTTCGTTATTTCGATGGTCAGATTGAACAGGACTTGTATAATCTCCTGTGGCGGCATCCCACTGTGCATACATTCCATTGGGATTATCGGCATTGGTCAGATTTGGATTCCAGACGACATAAGAAGCAGCAATACCGCCACCACCATTTTGGAGTCTATATGCCATTAAATCCACACTATAATCGGAAAAGTGTCGATAGAGAAAACCAGACTCTTGATCGCCACTTCCGCCACCTCGCATCGGATCTTGCTTATAATTACCAACACTATTACTTGAACCTACGGCATTGGCTTGAACGGTTGGTGGAATTGGATAATTATTGGGAGCATAATAGCCCCATACGGGCCCAACATGCCAATTGGAAGCATCTGGTTTAGAAATGCCGTGCATATCCCCCATGTAAGGATAACTATTCCCCCAATGCGGTGCACCTAAACCATGCCCGACCTCATGCCAAAATAGTTTTGCTCCTTTGGCATGAACTGCTCCATAATCTGCTCCAGAACCTTTGGTTTGCTGTCCACCATCGTAGTACCAACCCACACTATTGAAAGCATGATATCGATACCAAACCCCTTGTGCGACTCTTAGGGCTTGTCTCCATTCTGTTGCCAGCCCATTGTGTGTATTAAAAGAGGAACCTGTCTGAGTTGCATAGTCACTGATACTTGAAACAACAACTGCATTATTGCCACTAACAGGTGGCACAGCAATTTCAGGAAATAAAATATCAGGAACGTAATTGAAATCTAAACTCGAAAAAGGGAATTTATAGGTTAACTCTTCTCGTAATTGAGCGGTGTCCGTGCTATTACCTCCCAAAGCGAAAGCATGAATTTCATATAAATTAAAGCGTATAGGATTGGAAGAGCGTACATTCAAATCTGTACTTGTAAACGTTTGAGCAATGACTCCATCAATTAACACATCAATTTCTGTATCCACTTTAATCCAATCTTTGGGTATTTTACCCGTAAAGGCATTATCTAGTGTGTGGTCAATTTGTCCATAACTAATATTTACATTGCTTGTAGGGATAGAACTTGGTGCGGTCATACTAATTGTATTGGTTACACTACTATGAAACATTGGTGAAGTAATTTCTAACGAAACTGTAGGTACGCTACCTGTGGAAGAAATAACATAAGCTTTTACAAATACTTCTCTATCGCTTGTTAGAAAAAAGTAATTTTCACTCGGTTGTTTAAGGTGTGTTTGTGCGAAAAAAGTAGCTTGGAGACTGGTGGTTTGTGGTTTACTACTCTTTTGAGACTTTCTTGATGAAGATTCATTTAAAATGGTATTATCAGTATTTATAAAGATATTGAGACTTAGAAAAAATACGGATTGAATGGCATATAAACCTAAAAACCCTGAAATAAGTAGAATGGTAGCAGTACTTTTCATTTGGTTGGATAAATAAAAGGTTCTCTGAAAATTATTGTGGTAAACGATAAGTATTTGCTGTTGAATAAAATTTGTGTTGATGTATTGGTGTGTTAATGTGTTAATGTTCTATTATTTCGCCCATCAACACCTCAACTCCCGAACCCTTTCGGAATCAATACAAAAATTTTCAAAGAACCAAATAAAATTAATTCTTTAACAGATTGAACAAATTTAATTGATATGGCCTAAAACCCGAAGCCCGACCTACTTTATTATTAGTAATTATTAGTAGGTCGGATTTCAAAATTTAGACTTTAATCTGAAGCATAATATTTAATTAACTAGCCTATTCAATATTTCCGCCTACGGGTAAGCCACTAGGCACATTACTCGGAATTGTTTTATCAAAATCATCATCATTCAATGCATTCATAAAAGCAATAATTGCGTCTATTTGGTCGCCATCGAGTTCTAAATCTTGCATTTCTTCATCCAATTGATTTTGAGTGAGATTAGCATTAAGTAAATCATTATCTCCTTCTGCTACTTCTTCATAAAATTCCATGACTTCTTCCAGTGTGGCAAATACACCATTGTGCATATAAGGTCCGGTCACGTTTAGATTCCTCAAAGTAGGTGTTCTAAAATCAAAATTACCCGTTGCTCCTGGATCGGGCGGTGTACCATTTTCAGGAACACCAATAGTATGTAATTCATAATCCGAAAACATTGGGCCACCATGACAATCTGCACAACCTACTTGTATAAAAGCATTCATTCCATCTACTTCAAGATTAGATAATGCATTTGCATTTCCTCGCATATACTGGTCAAATCGGCTATTATTAGCGATAATCCCTCTTTCAAAAGTAGCAATAGCCGCTAAGATTCTAGTTTGATTGATTTCATTGCTTCCAAATACTTGTTCGAATTTGGTTACATATTCGGGAATGGCATTTAATCGTTGAATAATAGTATCTATAATAGCATTTTCCGCAATTGCTTCTCCTCGCATTTCTTCTTTGGAAAGCATCGGCAATAAGGCTTGTCCTTCCAAACTCTGTGCTCGATTGTCCCAAAACATAGGAGAAGATTCGGGCGTGTATAAACCTAAATTGTCAATTCCGTTAAAGGCCGTATTCAAAACAGTGGGAGCATTGCGTTTTGTTTTTACACCATTTATTCGATTAGGTCCTAATCCATTGCCTCCAACGCCTTGAGAAAAATCTAAGCCATCGGCATAACCAAAATCAGGGTGATGACAACTTACGCATGCCACATCTTTTGTCCCTGACAAAACAGGATCCCAATACAAAAGGCGACCTAATTCTGCCTTTTCTAGAGAGTATGGATTATTGGAAGGATGTGCTACATTTTCGGGTAAGGCACTAATAAATTCTTGTGGATTTTCTATGGGTACGATGCCTTCATCTTGGCAAGCGATAAATCCAAAAACGGAAAATAGAACAATACTCACTACTAATTTTACATTGGAACTACGATTAATCATTTTCAAGTTTTTGATGAATGCAAGTAGCTAATCATAATTATTCGACACATTTTTGAAAGGGTCTTTTTAGCCAATACTGCGTTATTTTTTTCAGCAATAAAGTGATTATTCCTTCAAAAAATGCCTTGTCTTGACTAAAAATCTCCTCATTCAAAAATGACGAATAATTATGCTTATCTACTTATAAAAGTGGTTTTTAGTTGGTAACTCGTCATTCATAGTTTGAGCGAACCAATATTTTATATCACAAGAACTTAGAAAATTGATTTTTTGGTGCAAAAAGGAGTAGTGAAAGCGTACGGAGTTCGTTTTCCGCACTTTTTAGGGCCTATTTCGCCTGTTTTTTATATTGACTAGGGGTCATTCCCTTAAATTTTTTGAAAGCTGCATTGAAGGTTGACTTCGAGCTAAACCCAACTTCTGTAGCAATTCCAAGTAGTGTAAGATTTTGATATTCC
This sequence comes from uncultured Saprospiraceae bacterium, assembly GCA_964385675.1. Taxonomy (GTDB): domain Bacteria; phylum Bacteroidota; class Bacteroidia; order Chitinophagales; family Saprospiraceae; genus CAYLSF01. The sequence continues at coordinate 348 of CAYLSF010000093.1, read as the reverse complement.
TCTTGACGAAGGCATTTTATAAATTCCTCAACTCGATGTTGATTTAAAAAATCTTGAAACCTCATTTCCAAATGTACATTCAAAACTTCAGATAAACGCTGTCGAGTTATGCCCAATTTTTTGGCGGTTTCATTGGCTGTAAGGTTGGAATTTTTAAATAATTTTTCCTCCGTCATTAAACGGGTTAATTTCGTTTTGATGGCTTCAATTTCAGATTTTGATAAGTTTGATAAGCGGTATTTCGGAGTGGGAGTAATGACAGTCGGAATAGGGTTTACTGGTGTGACAGAAGGTAAAATTTCTTTTGGAGCAGTGATTAATTTATAGGTTACCCAATAAAATAGAAAT
>CAYLSF010000092.1:0-12659 GCA_964385675.1 uncultured Saprospiraceae bacterium | reverse complement strand
AAGATTCGTTTTTCTATATCTCTTTTTGTAACTTAATATTGTGTACCCCTATGAACTCTAAGTTTAGAATTTCATGTTTTAAAGATTTAAGTTTTTTCTCAACATCTTCAATTTTTGGTCTTCTCTCATTTGAAAACTGAAGCATTGAATTTAATAACTCTATTAATTCTTGAGAAAATTCATTTACAGGAAAATTAATTTTTTCTTGATTATAAATTTTTTCATATAAAGGTTTATCGTTCCAAATTTTGTTTATTGACTGTCCAAAGATGATACTACAAAATATATTTCCTAAAGAATAAATATCAGATTTTAGGTTTAACAAATTAGGATTAAAGTCACCTTCTAAGCGGATGTAATGAATAAATTCAGGAGGCATATAAAATAAATCCCCTATAATTTCTTGATAAATTGGTGGTTTTGAAAATTCAAAACTATTATCGAAGTCGATAATATAAACTTCTGCAATATCATTGATTAATATGTTACTAGGCTTTAAATCACCATGTACAATTTCTTCTTGGTGTAATAATTTTATGACTTTTGTTAGATTAATAAGTAGCTTATACTTCCATTCAAACTTTTTTTGAAAAACCAAGCTAAAATCAATAGATTTTTTTACATATTGAGTGACTAAATAAAATCTGTTGTTATATCTAAAAAAAGTCTCAGGACGAATGATTTTTTCATGTTCGCTGAATTTAGAGAATAGTTGAACTTGGAAATTTTGTTTCTTAGTAAATTTTTGACAAGCAATTAATTTTTTTTGCCGTGAAAATTCACTTCCGATAAAAGTATCATCAGGATAAATTGGATACAAAAATTCCTTAATAAAATAAAGATTACCATTGTATTGAGCTATTCCCCATTTAGATTTACTTCCTGTGTAAACTTTGCTAATCAACTTATAACCGTTAATTGTAGAAAAATTTTTCATCATATGCTATTGATTAGACAAGAAATTATTTCATCAAACTCTACTTCTGTTAATCCGTCACCTGCTTTTGAAGGATAAAAAATTGTATTTTCCCAACTTGCCCCAATTTCTTCCCACGGCGAATGAGAAGGAGCAAATAATATTAACCTTTTTGCATTATCGTGAAATTCATCCCATCTGTCTGTTAACTCACCAAGAGAATTAGCAACGTTTAATGGATAATGTTTAGGCTTATATTTCTTAGATTTTTCTAAAGTATGAGCACCACTATCCGTCCAAAGTACAATTATATGTCTTCGTCTATTTCCCGAAAAATTCCAATCCGAATTCATGGCTAAATCAAGGGCTTCTAAACCATTTTCTTCAAATTCTCCTCCACCCTCAAATACTATATTTTCAAGTTCTTTTGATAATAAATGCTTTTCTTCTGGGATTAAAAAAAAATCTGTAGTTCGTATACTATCTTTTCCATCGTAATAAATATCCTTGAACTTTATAATTCTTACTCTTAGTTCATTTATATTTTTTCCATATTTTTCGCAAGCATGAAAATATGCCTCATAAAAACGGGATAGTTCTCTAGTTAAAGATGAAAACAATTTCATGCTTCCACTAACATCAATACAAAAAACTATATCTGCATTATAAGTTAACCCCATTTGATTTTATGTTTTACTGACACCCAACTAAGAAATATTATCACATTTGACCACTTCCTGTAGTCAAGTGTAATAATATTTCCTCCTATTTTAATGAATAGTTATAATCCTCAAAACCTTTCCCTACCTCAAAACCGTAACATCCCCTTTCAAAATCTTCACTTCATCATCCACAAATTCAACTTCGATATAATAAACATATACACCAGGATTAACAGGTTTTCCTCTAAACGTACCATCCCAACCAGACTGAGCATCATTTACATCAAAGTTTTCATTATTGAAGACATGATCACCCCATCGGTCAAATACTTTTAAAACACGTACAGTACGAATAGCAGGATTTCCAAAAACATAGAAGAAGTCATTTACCCCATCAAAGTTGGGTGTAATTGCATTAGGGACAAATAGTGGCTTTTTTAAATCCACATTAACCGTTACAGAATCCTTGGCGATACAGCCCAATTCCGTTTCTGCGGTAACCGTATAAGTTGTTGTACGCACAGGAGAAGCCGTAGGATCTCTACATTCATTACAGGAAAGCGATTCTACAGGTGTCCAACTATAAGTAACAGAATCTAAGGTATTGACAAAGGCTTCTAAGTCTGTGGAAAAACCTAAATCAATCGTGACATCATCGCCTGCATCCACGATAAATTGCCACGGTTGATTCACAGTTGCAAAATCTTGAAAAGTACAACCCAACGCATCTTGAATAAAGACGGTATAATCCCCAGCCGTTAGGCTATCAATCACATTAGAGGTTTGGAAATTCGTACCATCTATACTATATGTAAACGGAGGCGTTCCGCCTGCTACATTTACAGTCATTTGTCCATCACTTCCACCAAAACAAGTCACATCTTGAACATCAATACCTGTAATGGTCAACTCTGGTGGTTGGGTCACAGAAGTTGTATCTTCTATTGTACAGCCATTTCCATCGGTAACGGTTACACCATAATTTCCAGCGGGTAAATCTATAGCGGTGGTGTCCGTCTGTCCTGTTGTCCAATTATAAATATAATTTCCAACACCGCCTGTTACAAATGCAGTAATCGAGCCATCACTACCATCAAAACAGGAGACATCAAACGGTTCCAATAAAATATCTAAGGAATCGGGTTGTTCTAAATCAATGACAAATTCCCCTTGACAAAGATTAGCATCGGTGACGGTAAGCGTATACGTTCCCGATGACAAATTAAAGAGATTATTATTCGTCGTATTCCCTGTTCCATTCCAATTAAACTGATAAGGTGCAGCACCATTCCCCATAGTTGCCGTTATTGAACCATTAGAATCTCCATAACATAAAGGCTCAATTGTGAAATCACTCAAACTATCTAGGATTAGTTCCAACTCCCAAACCCTCAAGGATAATGATGTATCACATCCTGCTGCATCTGTAATCGTTACATCATAGATTCCATTGGCAATATTCGTTAATAGACTATCGGTAGAAGCCACAGGTGACCAAGTATAATCATAATCAGGTATTCCACCACTTACCAACAATGTAACCGCACCATCTGTACCTCCTGCACAGGTTGGTCTTTGCAGCAAAGTATCGACTTGAAAAAATGGTGGTGCTTCTATTGGAATTTCCAAAATCGTATCACAACCAATAGCATCTGTAAAAGTCAAGGTATAAATTCCACTCCCTAAATTATTTCTATTTTGAGTGGTGCTACCATCCGACCATTGATAAATATGAGGCGAGTAATTATTATTCAAAGCAATATTGATAACCCCATCTTGATTTCTACCACAAACAGGATTAAAAGCTGTGGCTGCAATGTCTATCCGATTTACTGTTTCACAACAAGGTTCTACCACAATTTGCTTAATTTCTGTAACCGTACAACCGACATCTGTTTCTATCGTTAAACGAACAAATTTAGTACCTGGGCGATCATAGGTGATGGAAGTTGGGTTTTGAATCGCACTAGCTTGAGGGATAGCATTTTGTCCAAAGTTCCAATCCCATCCTACAATACTTCCTGCTGCAAATGTGGAAATATCTGTAAAACTAATTGGTGTACCGACACATATTGTATCGGGTTGGTTATCTGTAAATTCTGCTTCTGGCCCTACAAATGTTCCTGTACCACCAAAAGACATTGAAAATCCATTACCCGTATTACTAAAGTTATTAATCATTACGGCATAGGTTTCTCCAGCTACCATATTCAACTCCTGTACAAAATTATTATTTCCAGCCTGACAACCCGGTTGTTCTTCTAGATCGGGATCTCCTAACATCAATCCCGTAGCCCCCGTACAAGCGACCCAGTTACTCAAGGGCTGTCCTTGATTTTCACCCGATGCCATACACCGAACATTCACTTTATTGTTACAATCCCACAATCCATTCGGAAACTGATATACGACAAAATCTAAATCATCATCAATATTATTCGGTGTCAACGTAAATGTCAATGTTCCTGATGTCTCACATGTCCACTGATACCATGCAGAAGCAAACTCTGTTTGTACGCACGTTCCACTTACTTCATTGGCATTATTTCCTACCCCGACCACATTACTTACCGTAAAAGCATCTTTTGTACATAACGTCACCGCATCTATACAGTCTGATTGTACATTCGGAGGAGAGTTATAATTATCAATACATAGTTTAAACGTACCATTCCATTGAGTCTGACGACTATCCACACGAATATAGTAGGTTTGTCCAACCGTTAGACCTTGATGAAAAATTTGTATAATAAAAGTTCCACCCAAATCGGTTCGACATTGCAATTCATTTGTACCTGAACAATCATCGTACAATGCCACTTCTGGAAACTCCATTGTCCCCCAATTCGCATTACTCTGTACAATAATGGATACATCTGCCGCTACCGCTGTAAAAGAAAACCAAACATCTGTATCTCCCCCTAACCAACAAGAAGGATCCGTCTGAGCAGATGCAGTTGCCCCTACATTAGTATAATCCCCGCCTCCAGAACAGAATGCAACAGGATTAGGAATATCAATTGCATTAATACAGTCATCGTTAGCAGGTTGAGCAATCGCTAACGTACTTAAAACCATTAGTATAGATAACGATAGGATTTTTATTGGTACGTTTTTAATCATAGCTGTTTGAATTTTATACGTGGGTTCTCATAATATCCGTAAAACGAATAAAAATGGTAAAAGTTAAATGCTTCTTGACTACTCTCCAATATAATAACGATTCAAATAATTAAAAAGTCTAATATTCTACATTGTTGACAAAAATTCAACGGATTTTAAATTCCAAAACTCAATTTCCAATTTCCAAAGCGAATTTCAAGATTTGAAAGTTAATATTTGTCGTATCTTTGTAGCCTAAAACAAGCTTATGAAAAAGCATATTCCCAATTTTATTACGATACTCAACCTACTATTAGGTTGTCTTGCTATCGTTTTTTTATTCGAAGGTGAATACTTATATGTATTTATCACGATTTTTATAGCAGGATGGTTGGATGTTGGTGATGGTTTGGCAGCAAGATTATTGGGTGTTTATTCTGATTTGGGTAAAGAACTAGATTCTTTAGCAGATATGGTTTCTTTTGGTGTTGTACCAGGGACAATTATGTTTTTGTTGATTGATCAATCACTTCCCGAATCCGATAGTTTCCATCCATTGGCTTTAATTGGCTTTTTGGTCACAGCTTTTTCTTGCTTGCGTTTAGCCAAGTTCAATATTGATACCCGTCAAACGGATTACTTTTTAGGCGTTCCTACTCCTGCTAATACCGCCTGTACAGTTGGATTAATGATGGTATATGCTGCCAACGAACCGCTTTGGGGTATCTTAAATAATACTTGGATTTTAATTGGAGTTAGTTTGGTATTATCTTATTTGTTAGTAGCCGAAATTCCAATGTTTAGCTTAAAAATGAAAAATTTCAAATGGAAAGGAAATGAGGTTCGTTTTATATATTTTCCTCTAGCGATTGCCTTAATTATAGGCTTAGGCTGGTCTGCCTTTCCTATTGGATTTGTGTTGTATGTCATCGCTTCTATTTTGGATAGGATGATTTTTCAGAAGAGTTAGTTAGTGTTGATGTGTTGATGTGTTGATGTGTTGATGTGTAATTTTAAGTAAAGGGTTTAAAAGGGAGTTCACATCTTTTAGTAGTAAAAATATAATCAAGAATATCTTAATATCTTTTTTAAGTAAATAACCGTCAGTCGTCATTCCGTGCAGTAGTCGGAAGAAGGGACTGTCAACCGTAAAAAGTATGAAATTCAAAGCAGAAATCGACGTAATGCCATTAAAAGAATTGCTTGATCCACAAGGAAAAGCAGTCGGCAACAATATGAAAAACTTGGATTTGAGTGGAATTGAAGATGTCCGTATTGGAAAGCATATTGTCGTAACTTTAGAAGCAAATGACGAGGCAGAAGCTTCCTCAAAAGTAGAAACCGCTTGTAAAAGTTTACTCGCTAATCCTGTAATGGAATCTTACACGTATTCTATTTCAAGTATATAATTTAAAAGTGCTAAACCTCGGAGGTTTTAAAAACCTCCGAGGTTTGATGCTCACCGTAAAATATGCTCCACATCGTCCCTACGCCAATTGGCAACCTAGAAGATATTACCCTTCGAGCGTTGCGGGTGCTAAAAGAGGTTGACCTTATTTTAGCAGAAGATACCCGTACCTCTAAAAAACTACTCACCCATTTTGAAATTTCTACCCCTTGTAGGGCTTATCATCAACACAATGAACATCAGGTTACTACTAACATTATCAATCTACTAGAAGGTGGTTCTAACATTGCCATTATTTCCGATGCAGGTACTCCAGGTATTTCTGATCCTGGTTTTTTATTGGTTCGAGCTTGTGTACAAGCAGGTATTAATGTAGAATGTTTACCTGGTGCTACGGCTGTAATTCCAGCCTTAGTGGCTTCGGGAATTCCATGCGATAAGTTTTTCTTTGAAGGTTTTTTACCACACAAAAAGGGAAGACAAACTCGTTTAATGTATTTATCTGATTTATCTAGTACCTTCGTTTTGTATGAATCTCCTCATCGTTTAGTGAAATGTTTAAAACAACTAGCTGAACATTGTGGCATGGATAGAGTTGCTTGTGTATGCCGAGAACTATCCAAAATACATGAGGAGGTAAAAACAGACAATTTAGAGGCTTTGATAACACATTTTGAATCTAAGAAAGTTAAAGGAGAGATTGTGATTGTGGTGAGTGGGAAAGGGTAGTTTCATTGTTTCATTGTTTCATTGTTTCATTGTTTCATTGTTTCATTTTAACTGGACACGAATGATAATTCTGTTTGTTAATGTTACATACATTCAACTATTTTAACTAAAGATTAATCACCATCCACTAATCACTAATCACTAAAAATCATGTTTGATAGTTTACCACATACGCTAAGGAAGCATAAGTTATCGGGGGATGTTCGGACGTTATTGTTATTGAGAAAATCTTTTGAGCGAGGGTTAATCAATACGATTGGGGATTTGTATTTGGTTTTGAAAGGTATCGTGACAAATGACCCTAAGGAGTTTGGTCCTTTTGCGATGGCGTTTTATGAGTATTTTTTGGATGTACCTATCAAACAAGGACAGACGCTTGAAAGTGCTTTACTTAATTCAGAAACTTTTAAGCAGTGGCGAAAAGCATTAGAGGATCAGTGGGATGAAAAACCTGGTGTCAATGAAATGATTGAGCGGTTTTTGGATGAGGTACATACGACTACTTTAGATATTAAAAAAGTCGTGTCAGGTAAAGAAATATTTGACCAAAACGACCCGAATCGTCAAGATACGAATCCAGAAGATGGTGGCACACCACCTGAGAAAGTGACAGAAGGAGCGGATTATGGAGAGTTGACCATGGAGGAACTCAAGGAACGATTGCGTAAAATTCAAGAACAACAAAAAGGTAAACATTCAGGCGGCAGTCATTGGATTGGTACAGGAGGGCGTTCTGCATTTGGACATGGCGGAGCTGCAATGAATGGTATTCGAGTTGGCGGTGGCGGTGGTGGAAAAATGGCTCGTGCCGTTATCAATGATAAGCGTTTTTACCCAATAGATGCGGATAAAATCTTACAGGATGATAATATGGATGTGGCATTAACGATGTTAAAGGGGATTGAGGATGAATCAGCAGAAAAGATTTTGGATGTAGAATATACCATTACTGAAGGTCTAAAACAAGGTGGTATTTTTCTACCGTATGAAAAAGAGAAAATCCAGCAAAAGATGCAGGTGATTCTTATCATCGATAATGGAGGAATGTCTATGACACCGTATGTACGAATGGTGCGTAAGTTATTTTCAAAAATGAAGCGTCGCTTTGCTCATGACCTAAAGACATATTATTATCACAATACCATTTATGATGGTTTATATACCGATGAGCGTCGTTTAAAGTTTGAAAAACTCTCTAAAGTATTGCAACAGAATAAAAATTATAGTGTATTCGTGATTGGAGATGCAGATATGGCACCAAGTGAATTGACGCCTAGAAGTTATAATCAATGGGAGGAGTTGAAAAAACGCTTTCCTCGTATGGTTTGGCTTAATCCAATGGAAAAACGATTTTGGAATATTTCCGATACTGTACCATTTTTAAGACGCATTTTCCCAATGTATGGGCTGACGCCAAAAGGGATTGAAGAAGCCGTTAAGTATATGAATAAGAAAAGGAAATATGCTAAGGCGTCACGGTAAGTTCATCTAGAATTATAACCAAATTTCGCTTTTCCAACTTTCTACATTTCGCTCTTCTTTTGAGAAATTAACGCCAACTAAATGAACTGTTTTGGTAGTATTTTTATAGGTTGTAGCGTATTCTCTTTTTTTAATTTGAGCAATAGCATCAATAGAGTTTTCATCCAATTTTAATTCCATTAGATAAATAAAATCGTCTGTTTCTGCAATTAAGTCTATTCGTCCTTTGTGTTTGGTTACTTCCGATTGTACAGACAATCCCATATAAGAAGTAATTAAATAGATAATGGTTTGAAAATATCCCTCCCATACACGAAATAGTGCTTCTTCCTTATCTTCATTTTTTCGCATTCTTTTAGGAGGATGCAGATGATATGAAATATCTGAAAGAATAATTTTAAGTTGCTTGATAAATACAGCAACCTCTCCTTTTTCTAATCCTCTTTGCATCCGTACCATAGCTTGACTTACGGCTGATTTGGTTTTATAGGTGTAAGCCTGAGTAAGGTTGTGCATCATCGACAAACGAACTTCTATATTTGGGTAGCCTAACACATACTGTCCCCCTCTACGACCGTGCCTTGCTTCTTTAATCGTCAAATAGCCTGTTTGATATAGTAGTCCAACAATATCCAAATTTTCTAACTGAAAACTACTGAAAAAAAAGTCATCAACATCAACATGTTCTAACTCTTTGGGATTAACGTATATCTTCTTAATCAATTCAACCAAAAAAGTAGGCGTAGCAGTTTCAAACCAATAATTACCAAATTGAAAATTGGTAAAAAATGTAAGTAACGAAAATGGGTTATAAAGTGTCGTTTTACCATCATAGGAGTAACCATTGTACCAATCCTTGATATCCTTTAAAGCAACCGCTCTAGTTAGGTTCATCTTTTCAGATAGCACTTGAATATATTCTTGAAAATTCTCCTCTAATTCCACTTGTGTAATGCCCAATAAATCATTAGCTAAAGGCGACTTACTTAAATCAAATAAATTATTCAAGTCCGAAAACAAGCTAACTCTACTGAATTTTGATACCCCTGTTATAAATAAAAAATGCAAATGTCCACCTTGCTCAAAGTCTTTCAGGCAAGCGAAAAAATCTCGTAAAACATTGCGGTTTTTCTTAGCTTGTTCAAGCTCTGTTATAAAATCAATAATAGGTTTATCATATTCATCAATTAAGACTACAACAGACTTTCCTTTTTGAGAAATACCTTGAACTAACTTTGTAAAGTTTTCAGAAAGAGATGTTGGTTCTAATTTAATATTAAAATCATCTGCATATTTTAAAACTAATCGATTTAATCTAGCTTCTAAATCCCTAACTTTATGTCCCAGTTTTGCAAAATTAAACTGCAATACGGGATAACGTTCAAATGCATAATCAGTCTCTCTACCCAACCATAAGTTTTCAAACAATTCTTTCTTTCCAGAAAATAGATCTCGAAAAGTGGCAATTAACAAGGATTTGCCAAACCGACGAGGACGAGATAGGAAATATAAATTACCTTTTTGAAGTAAATTATAAACCTGTCTTGTCTTATCTATATATAATAGATTTTTATGTATAATCTCCTCAAAATTCTGTTTCCCTAAAGGCAATTCTTTCATCTTCATATTTTAAATATACATATAAATTATCTAAAATAATTAATATCCTCCTTTCACTAATTTACCGTTTGACACCAATCTCCCCTCTTCAAATACCGAATAAAAATAAATACCTTGTGCTAGCGATTCAGTTGTTATTTGATAATAGGAATTAACTTGACTCAATTCTTGGCGTTTTATTCGTTTACCTAATACATCGTATAATTCAATGGTTATAGACTTTTGACCATTCCATTCGAAGGATAGATATTCCGTAAATGGATTTGGATAGGCTCTGAATTGTATGCTATTTTCTAATTCTTCAGTTGAAGTGATGCAATTACTATTGCTACCTATCATGTTGGCATCCATCCAACTTAAACGTTGTGTAATCCAATTTTTTAAATAGGTAATTTCTTGTGTATAAGAGCTTCCAATAAAAGCATTCGGCCAAACGTAATTTCCAATCACATCCCAACGCTCAAAATTCCGAATTCTAGCGGCATCTATTTCAATGACCATAGAATCAATAAAATGATGAATGGTATCTGTATTCAATACCGTAGAACGCAGTTCCTGCCATCTACAATTAAAATCATCCCGAAAACCAGCATCATTGACCAATCGACTCCAAAAGAATGGAAAAGGAGCTCCACACACTTGATTATAATTAAATGCCCAACCCGTTGAGTTGCCGTTATCACAAAAATCTTCATTACCAAACCCTAGGTTAAAATCCCAAATAGGACCTGCATGAATCTTACCTCCATCGCTATCTTTTTCCTTATACATAAATGCACTTAACCTATAAGCATCTACATTCCTCGTTATTTCTTGCATCATCATATAATCAATAAACGAAGGAACATCTAACCATTTTGGATAGCCTATAGAAGGGTTATTATAATTCGTAGAAGCCATTACCGTTTCAAATGCACTCATTTGACTTTGTAAATAAGCTTTCTGCAATGGATGCAAGTCATCTGCATTTGGATGATGAAAAGCATAATAACCATATCCTGAATTAGCAAACCATCCATTATCAGGACCATCATCTCTATCAATTTTAAAAATATATCCACCAGTCAACTCATCGCCTAATGTGTCCGTTGGATTGAGTTTAGCAATATTAACTCTATCTTTATCTCGCTTAATCTTTTCTTTGAACACATATACCCCCCAATATTGATTATCTATGAATACTTCGCACATTTGAATGCGAGGCGTATAGCGACCTAGATGACTACCAATATGATAAGTCAAATAATTTCTTAATAAAGATTTATCTGCATAAGGTCCGTGTAAGACCCAATCATTTTCATCTGGCATACCAAATAAAGAAACATTATTATTATTGCCTTGTGCATCCCTAGTTTCTAAACCATACCCCTTTTTTGGAAAGATAGTTGAAGAAGCTCCTCTTATTTCTATTCCTATTTTACCATTATATTCATTTGGTGTACCATCTACATAATTTGGATTTCCTGCCCCATTGTAGATAATTTCCATATCGGCAGTTATTTTATCTTCTTGAGGAATAGTCTGCCCCCCTGTATTAATTTTTATAATTGGTAAATTAGACGATACAAAAGGGGTAACGAACCAACTCGACACAGGGCTGTAATCCATAGAAGTATCATTGATTCCTACCGAAAAGAAAAATCGAGCTGATAGGTCAGAAGAATTGATGTTATGATTATGCACTTGAATGGCTAGTGTATTTGTACCTTGATTAAGGTATTGGTTTAAATCATTTTCTGTCAATAGAAAATCAGAAGGATTGCCCCCTAAATACATTTGAGCTTCTCTCCAAGTATAGGCAGTATCTGTATGGTTAGGTTGAACACCAATTGTACCAATATTATCTCTAGCTATCTCCTGTCCATTGAGGTAAGCGACAAAGGCGTCATCATAGTCCGCATGAAGAATAGCTGCCACTACTTTACTAGCATCTACAATGGTAAAATCCAATCGCATATATAGCGATACTGTAGCAGGTATAATCGTATTATCGTCATTATCTGCATAACCGATTCCTCCCTGCCCTGTTTGCCATGCTGATGGATTAAAACTAGGTTGATTCCAGTTGGAAGGAGGTGCTGTATTTCCTACGAAATAATGCCATGTAGCTGTTTCAAAAACGGCTGTTTCCCAATGATCAATAGTAGATAATTGAGCATAAGAATAAAATGGTAAAAGACTTATGATTAGAATACACAAATATTTATACACGTGCATATTGTATTATTTTAGGCGAAATTGAATTCTTGTTTATAATGTAATATTAGCTTGTATCTCTGTGGCTAATTCTTGAAATTCTGCTCTTGTCAGTTTCAACTTAGGCTTTGCAAAACTAACATCTGCCATCGTATTCATAGGTATCAAATGAACATGTGCATGAGGAACTTCTAAGCCAAAAACCCCAACAGAAATTCGATTACAAGACACTACTTTTTCAATAGCCAACGCTACTTTTTTAGCAAATACCATGAGTTCTTTCAAAGTCTCGTCTTCTAAATCAAAGATATAGTCGATTTCTTGTTTTGGAATAACCAAAACGTGCCCCTTCATCACAGGGTTAATATCTAAAAAAGCAAGATGCTTCTCGTTTTCTGCTACCTTATAACAAGGTATCTCACCATTAATAATTCGAGTAAAAATACTAGGCATATTTAATTTTGAAAATTAAGGATCGGAGACCTTAAAGGCCTCCGATCCTTAACACATACAAAAGGGGAAGTATCTTATAGATACTTCCCCT
>CAYLSF010000091.1:0-12687 GCA_964385675.1 uncultured Saprospiraceae bacterium | reverse complement strand
ACAATATTTTGAAAATCAAAATGTTAGATAAAATTGTAGCCATGCAACAACGTCATTTTCAATTCTCAATTAAAACAGATTGTCCTTTTGAAAAATCATTGACTGTCCATTGCCAATATTCTGTCAGTTGAATTTTACCATTTTTTAAGTAGGTGGGAATAGAGTGGCATTTTCCTGTTTTCCATTCACCATTCTGGTTTTGATGTTGGTATCTAAAATGAAGTTCTCCAGTTTCATTTACCGTACCACTTAATGTTCCAAAAAGGATTTGACCACCTTCGTAAGTCGCCCAAATCGTATTGCCTTTTTGTCTATAATGAAAAATTGTTTCGCCACTGACTTCTCCGTTATCCGTATTTTGGATGGATTTGAAGTATTTATTGTGATAATTGAAAAGGGGAGTCGGTGAATGTTCTATTCTATCGCCTTTGGTGCTGGGATTAGAAATCACTAAAAAACGAATGGTCTGATTCGAGCGGTTTTGAATTTGATGTGGAACATTATTCGGTATAGAAATGCCTTCATTGGCTTTAACAACATGTTCTGAATTTGAGTTAATCCAAAAATGTGCTTCACCTTCTAAGATATAAAAATATTGTTGGGCAGATTGATGGTAATGCATGACCTCTTCTGTGTTAGGAGGCATCGTTTCTTCAATAATACTTAACTCATTGTTATCAAGTAATTTCCATCCTTTACAGTTTTCGCCCCAATTGTAAGGGGTAATGTTTTTTGTGCTAGTTTTCATGAATTTAGATAGATTACTAGAATAAAGAGTTAACTACACTTAAAGAATCTCCTGATGAATGATGTCGATATATAGTGTTATTGTGAATATTTACAAAATACCTTTGACCATCATAATACTCATAAGGATAAGCTATGTGGTAATCTTCTTCGTCCATATCCATATATCGGCTTAATATAAATTGATGATAGGCTTCATTATCTATTAAAGTGATGACTCTAAAATCAAATTTAGGACGATGAATATTGAAACTGATAGTGTCTGGATATTCTATCATAATATCTTTGACTTTAGGCAATTCATATAAACGTTTAATAATTTTTTCTTCCAAATCATAATATTTAGAGGAAAGTTCGATGAGAGAAGAATCATCTTTACAATAATATTCATTATTATTCCCCTTTAAACAACGTTTATTATTTATTAGAATTAACTCTTGTTTTAACACACCATGATAAGTAGTCCAATCTGTAAAGGGATATAATAACACAACTGAATCAATTAAGGCATATTTACCTTTGGTGGTAGTAAATCCAAAATGACCCTCAGTTGTAAAGGTGAAATTTCCATCATTCTTAAACTTATATTTAAAATTAGTTTCAGCCCAATAGCCATAATATAAACCTGATAAGTTAAGCGAGGTAGAAGACTTTTCACAAGAATAGAAGGTATATAAGAATGTAAAGATTAACAGAAAAGAAAATGGAATTTTCATAGATATATTGAAATTAATAGTATTCATTTTTCAAAATCAATAACGCCTTGTGGATGTTCTAAGTCTTCTACATTTTCATAAATGTTTTTCATTGGAATTGTACAATTTAAAGTGGGTAATACAATAATATCCTCAAGACCAACATAAGTTGTCATAACCCATTCTTTGTCTTTTAATGTCAAAACATCAACCATCGGCACATCTTGATCGATTAAGACATATTCCTTGAAAGTAGGTATAGCTTTGTATTTTAAAAATTTTTGACCTCGATCGTATTTGGCTGTTGAATCCGACAATACCTCTACGACTAAAATGGGATTCGTAACCGCAAATTTATTATCTTGGTAATTAGGGGGAGATAAGACGACTGAGCTATCAGGATATACATTTTGGTTGAGGGCTTTAATGTGTATTTTAAGTTCACTATTAAAAACTCTAAAATTACTAGATTTTAGAGCCATTCTAAGGCAAATATAGATGTTTCCAATAATATCTGCATGATTACTAGAACCTCCAGGCATTGGGATAATTTTTCCGTTTCTAAATTCATTTTTATTAGGGGCTAACTCCTCTGCATGATGATATTCTTCACTGGAATATACTTTTTCCTCTTTTATGGTATTTATTATATCCATAGCTCCTTTTTACAAATTGAAATTCTTTTCAATTGAATGATGTCTTTTATGCAATATAAGTATAATGACAGTTAATTTCCAATTTCCAAAATAACAATCACCCAAACCTCTCCATTATCTGCTGTATAAGTGGTCAAATCTTGGAATCCGATTTTATAATGTGCTTTTAACGAACGAGGATTGCGTTGAGCAATTTCAGTTATGATATAGTCAAAATGAGGGGACATTTCTTTTTCAAGTGTAGCATACATGCCTTTGAAAAGACCTTGACCTCTATATTGCTTATCAATGCAAACTTGTCCCATGATAAAATATTGAGCCTCTGCTAAAGCCTGACCTTTGTAAGTACAAGCATTGATTTGCTCAAACATGGGGACTAATATCGGAATGACTTGACTCAATTGTCTTAACATAACTAAAGTGTAGCCAATAACTTTTTCATTTGCTTTAGCAATCACATGAGGATGAGGATGATTCATCTGTTCCAATAAAACTAAGTCATGTTGTATGGTTACAAAACCTTCCTGTTTTAGTTCCTGAGTGGTGATCGCTTGTGGTAAGTTGGCTTTTTGTAAATCAAGGATGCCTTGTAAGTCTGCTTTAGTTTTGGTGGTTTGGTATGTTATAGTCATAATTTGATTAGTATAAATTCTGATTTCTTCTATCTGACAATCTTAGTCGTCAGGATTTAAAACCATACAAAAAGTTGGAATGCTCTGTAAGAGCAATCTGTTTATAGTAAAAAATAACAACAAGTACTGCGTTCCGTAGGAACAGCCTTCTTGATGACAGAATAAGGCTGTTCCTACAGAATGCCATTTAATATTTTATCTAATTTACTATAAACAGTTTGTCCCTACGGAACATTATTCTATGATATCCAAAAGTGTATGGTTTTAAAGTCGTCAGGATAAACTGACATCAAAATTGTTATCAAAAAGTTAACAAAAAAGTCCAATTTATCTTTTAGCCGATTCAACTTAAGATTTGTCTTGTTTAGCTTTTTAAGATGGCGTGATGTACAAATAAATAGCACCTTTGAATCAAGAAATCGGTGAAAAAACAAAGACTTGTTGCACCACAATTAAAAAAACGAAATAAATTTTATTCAACTAAAAAAACGAATTTAACATGAAATCTATCTTAAAGACTTGGACGTTAGTAGCTGTATTTGCATTAGCATCAACAATCACTTTTGCACAACAAAATACGACTAATTTATTAGCTTCTACAACTACTGCTGAAGTTACGACTGTACCTACGAGTAATGTAAATACTATCCTAGAAGATATTAAACAACAATTAGCTACCAATATTGAATTTCCTGCGGAATTACAAGGTTATTACAATAGCCCTGTAAAGGTTGCTGTAAGCTTTGACGTAACCACAGAAGGGGCTATCGAAAATGTAAGAATCGCTTCTGGTGTAAGTAAATTATTTAAAGAAGAGGTTACTAAGAAATTAAATCAACTAAAAGTAGCACCTGTAGTGGAAAACGGTAAAGCAACTACACAACAAGTTAATGTATCTGTTGTCTTTCAACCTTAATTTGTTGAGTTTGTAGTAAAAGGTAATATTAAAAATCGTCGGATATTGAAAAATATTCGGCGATTTTTAATTTCTACTAAATTCTACTAATGCTTTTACATCTTGCCAAACGATACGAATTATGGAGGCTTGACTCCCATCTGGATTTGTCTCTATTTTGGTTTCATATTGCTGTCCACCGAGGTTTTTATAGAACTGTAAGGCACTTTGATTTTGTTCATACACCCAAAGATAAAATGGTAAATTTGGATAGTTATCATGACTCCATTTTGCTGTTGCTTGAATTAATTGCATCCCCAACCCTTTACCTTGTAAATAAGTAACAATATGTAAATTATCCAATAGGTTACCATACTTTTCATCTTTTTCGGCAAAAGTACAAGCAAATCCACAAGGCTGACCATCCATTTCCATAATCACGACATATTGTTTTGGATTAAGAGAAGCAAATCGTTCCGTCCATACCGCTAAACGTTCTGCCTCAATATTACTATCCAAATATTCGTCAGACATAATGCCTCGATAGTGTGTTTTCCAACTATTCGCATGAAGCCTTGCAATTAAGGCTACATCATTTGCCGTTCCAACTCTTAATGTTATCATTCTAATGTGTGTTTTTTATAATTCAAACCAATTTTAAAAAGTGTTGTTGTAAATTCCTAATTCGTAATTATTAATTCGTAATTCTTATATGTGGTCAACAATATTTTTAGTGCTATTTCTCTTATGGAGTATTCCAATGATGAAATATCGAAGCGAATTTCGGAAAATCGTTTATCAAACGGAAGATTGGAAAATTAATATTCAACCTAAATTTTGGAAAGAATTGAAGGGCTTGTTTATGAATTTGTATCCTGATAATGCGGAGTATCTGAAGGTTCGTAATTTTTATCGGTTTTACTTGGGTGTTTACTTTGTATTATTGATTTTGTGGAAATCTGTTTAAAATATGTTCTAGATAGTTTAAAAAAGGAGGGGCTAAAAATGATTAAAGTTCTTTAGAAGGTGTAATTCTTTTTTATCATTGAAACCCTGGCTTTATTAATATTGAAACCGATAACCGAAAAGTGTCTAGCCAATTCCAATGGAAGGGATAACTCAATTTAATCTAATCCAATTGTAGCTATTTTTTTCTCTTGTTTAAGAACGAATCATACATGCCTTAGTACTTAATTTTACAGATAACTATACGAAAATGTAAATTAAAGATTGCTTCCTCTCATAATTCTGGTACTCACTAGAGGTTACATTATATAATCAATTTAGTATTTTGTTAAATACCGATCGCATAGCATTAATACACATAAAGTACATGGCACTATTAATAATGATTTCATTTGGTTAATTTTAATTTAGCAGGATAGTAGGCATGCCTATGTAAAGCTAAAAATACATTTTTGAGTCTATATTAATGGATTTTTTTGCCTAAAAAATCGGATTATGTTATTTTGGAGGGTATTCAGAAGTAGTCATTTTTAGATTAAAAAGATAGCCATGCAAAAATATACAAGTGTTATTATTGGGACTGGATTTTCGGGGATTGCTATGGCGATTAAGTTAAAGGAGCAGGGGATTCAAGATTTTATCCTATTGGAAAAGGCTCAATCAGTAGGTGGAACATGGCGTGAAAACACCTATCCTGGAGCGGAGTGTGATATACCGTCTGCATTGTATAGTTATTCTTTTGAGGCTTATCCCGATTGGGAATATAAATGGTCGATGCAGCCGCAGATTTTGGAGTATATCGAATATGTGGTTAAAAAGCATGACTTATATCCGCATATTCATTTTGGAAAGGAAATGACGAAAGCCAAATGGCAAGCGAATAAGGGAATTTGGCAAATAGAAACGAAAGATGGTAGCCATTATGAAGGGAAGACAATGATAACGGCAATTGGGCAATTGCATCATCCGTCTATTCCTGATTTTAAAGGTAAAGCTACTTTTGAAGGAGATAGCTTTCATTCTGCTCAATGGAATCATGATATTTCTTTGAAAGGAAAAACAGTGGGGGTGATTGGAAATGCAGCAAGTGCCGTGCAGTTTATCCCTGAAATTGTTAAAACGGCTAGAAAAGTAAAAGTCTTTCAGCGGTCTGCTAATTGGATGTTACCGAAGCAAGATAGACTCTATAAAGAATGGGAAAAGAGTTTGGTGCGACGATTTCCCTTTTTATTAAAAATGTATCGACTAAGGCTTTGGTCATTGGGGGAAGCCTTTTATTTATTGATGCAAAATAAGAATAATTGGCTGCGTAAAATCTATGAAAAAAAGACGGTCAATTATATTAAAGAACACATCAAAGACCCCGAAACGGTTAAAAAACTAACGCCGATTTATCCTATGGGGGCGAAACGGGTTTTATTTTCAGATACGTATTATGAGGCGTTGGCTCGTCCAAATGTGGATTTAATAACAGGAGGTGTTCAAGCAATTACCGCCAAAGAAGTAGTCGCTGGAGATGGTCAGCAGCATGCTGTGGATGTTTTGATTTATGCCACAGGATTTAAAACCAATCCATTTTTAATGGGCTTAGAAGTAGTTGGCGAGGATAATATAACAATACAAGCAGCTTGGAAAGCAGGACCTGTTAATTACAAAGGGATTAGTATTTCTAAATTTCCTAATTTATTTATGATGTACGGCCCAAATACGAATTTAGGGCATAATTCTATCTTGGTGATGAGCGAAGCACAGGCACGATATATTGCTCAGTGTGTAAAGCAGTTGGAGCATAAAAATTGGAAGTCCATGGATGTAAAAAACGAAAATATGGAGGCGTATCATCAATCCATTCAAAGTCGATTGAGGAATATGATTTGGGCAAGTGTGGAAGATAGTTGGTATAAAGCGGAGAATGGAAATATACCAAATAATTACCCTGGTCGAACTTTTGAATATATTAGAATGACGAAAAAGGTGGATTTTGAGGCGTATCATATTCAGTAATTTTGTGATTGAGACTCAAAGATAGAGATGGAAAAACTAAAATTTATACGAAGGAAATATGGAAAAGAACTCCTAATTGATGCTTGCGATGAGGATGAGCTAGAACTTGTCTCAGATACTATCGTTATGAGTTTTTATACTATTATTTTTTTAGAAGCAGGGATAGGAAGTTATTATTTAGATACAGAAGTCATTCCTTTTCAAGAGAATATGATTTTGTTTGTGAAACCAGGGCAAATTAATAAGGTAAATGAAGTCGTATTTGAAAAGTGTCACTTACTTTTTTTTGAGGGGGATTTTTTAGATGAATTTTTTAACGATAAACACTTTATTTTCAAATTTGGTTATTTCCATAACCCCGAATTATCTTCTTATCTTATATTAGAAAAAGAGCAATTTCAACATTACTATAAACTAGCCAAAGAGTTGAGAAATGAAATTCACAACCAAACCGTAGATAGTGTCCATATCTTACGATCAATTGTTTATTATCTGCTTGTTCGACTGAATCAAGCCTATGCTACAAAATATGGAACAACCCATCAAACCCTTACAAATTCGACTATTTTGATGTTTTTAAAATTATTGGAAGCAGGTATAAAAGCAAATAAGAGTGTCGCCAACTTTGCGGACGAACTTCAAATTATTCGGGTACAGTTGAACCATCTTTGTAAAAAATATTTTTCAAAAACCGCCAATCAAATTATACGAGAACGCACGATGGCAGAGATAAAAAAAGTATTGAAATATTCTTCTAGTAGCTTCTCTGAAATCGCCTATGATTTTAATTTTTCAGCCCCTTCACATTTTTCCCGTTTTGTTAAACAAATGACAGGAAAGTCTCCACAACTCTTAAAAGAGCGTTTATCAAATTGGTAAGTTATTTTTCAAAATGGTAAAAAAGAGAGTGGTTACCTGCCTCATCTTTGCAATGTTAAATTTTTAAAACAGAAGTTGTTTAATAATTCGTGATAAAATGATTAGTAACTGCTTGATAGTCAGGACGAAGCTCATTTTTATTTTCGTAGCCAAAGCTACGAGAATAAAAATAGCTGAAGTATTGGCTGTCAATGAGTTGCTAAGCGTTTATTAAAGAGTTTTTAAACAACTTCACACAAATAACTTGTAAAATGAAGCAAACAACGCTTTTAATATTATCTATTTTGTTTTTGACATCTGCTTGTAATACTGGTGATACATCTAGTAAAGTAGAAACTGAAAATAATGCTATCGCTCAAGATCAAAATCAACAAAAAATGAATAACATTTATGAACTCGCCATCAATCAGGCGAAAGAAGGTCAGTATGAACAATTTTTAGACACTCGTACAAAATTTGTAGAAGTTTTAGGTCAAGAAGAAGCTACATTGAATGAAGGAAAATGGCAACCTTTCTTTACAGTAGGAGACATGAAGTTAGATAATGTTTTGATAGGGATGACGCACTGGAATTCCATGCAAGGTTTCGGAGAAGCGGCAGGAAGATTAATGCCTCAAGACGTTACCAAAAATTACTTTGGGTCTTTTAACCCTTTAGCTTATGTTTTATTAGAAACACTAGATGGAAAAAGTTTTGATGTAGAAAGTATTAAAAAGGCAGGGCAAGTTGTAGAGTTTGCTATTCGTAAAGGAACAACTGAAGATGCTTTTGGAGAAGCTAGAGAGACATTTTTTGGTTCTTTAGAAAATTATGAAGGCTACCAATTTGCGAGAGAGTTTAAAGTGTATCAATTGGATGAAAACAGTATGCCTCAGTTTCAAGAGGGAATACAAGCTGTAATTATTGTATGGGATAATGCAGAGGCATTTCAAGCGGCAGCTACACCTATTTTTGCATCAGAATCTTATCAGAATTTTGCCAAAAACCTAGAAGTGAGTGCGTATTTTGCTTCTTCTCCTGTTCAATAGAGACTAGACTAAGTTTATATGATGAAGGGCATTGAGATATTCTTGATGCCCCTTGTTATCAGCAATGTCTCATGTAGTTTTTTTTAACAGCAAAAGGTATAAAGGATTTACACAAAGCTCGCAAAAAATGCAGTTCTTCTTACTTCAAGATACTTGCCTATCGGCAGACAGGGCTATTTGGATTGTGTAATGACTTAGTGAACTTTGTCGTTAGATACGTTTATTCGCTCACATGAGAAAACATGAGAAATAGTGAGGGCTTACTTTCGAGACATCATAACCATTTCTAAAAAGTCATTTTTAGGTTTGTCAACTTTAATAACTTGAAGCGTAAAAAACATAATAACAAATTGGTAGAACATGATGCCATAATTGGATTCCCCAAATATACCAAACTCTGTGGTGGAGTTGATGATTAGAGGAATGAGCATCCAAACAGCCATCCAGGTTAGCCATTTATCCTTTTCAATACCAATTGCATAAAAAGTAGTCGCCATTTGAAGAATACAAATAAATGCTCCAACTAAACCAAGATTAATCAAAACCTGCACAAAAGTATTATGTGTCATAGAAGCAGCATAGGCATGAATACTATCAAATTTATCGGTGTAAGTTGAAGGACTGATACGCATAAAACCATATCCTAAAATAGGACGTTGAGGGAAAGCATCACCGATTAAGTCTGTCCAGAAGGGTAGGCGACCTGTCATACTCATTACTTCTTCTACGTTTCCTTCTTTAAAAACGATGGTATTTAGTACCACCGGAGTGACTAACACTCCTCCCGTTATTACAGATACTTTGATGAAATAATTATCCATCAATAAGACATAAATCCCTGATACCATAACAAATGCACCTAAGGAGGAACGAGATTGTGTGAGTAACAAACAGGCAACACAGCCAATTACCACAAAAGCATTTGTCCAAGTGTCCACCTTATTAAGCAGTTCAATATATGCCATGGAGATACCCAAAACGGCTAACATGCCCAGCTCATTTGGATTAATAATAAATCCTCCCAAACGCTGAACAGCACCACCATGTGTATCTCGATAAAAAGTGCCTGGGTCAATAAAAATACCTGCAATAAACGCCAAGGAACACCAAAGAATGGAACGAGCGAGTATTCTAGAAAAGAGGGTTCTATCTATCCCATAACTACTCTCAAAGAGTAGGAGTAATTGGAAATACATATAGACAAAGACCATACTTTCTATGGTCATGGCTAACTGTAAGGCGGTAAATCCAACCCCTGTACTCCAAAAAATTGACAAAATTCCTAAGCCCAAGTACATTAAGTAAAAGGTCAGAGGTGTTGCCATTTTAAATGAAAATTGATGGTAAGGGTTTTTGGATTTATATTGTAGATACAAGAGTGCAGAAAATCCTGTCAATGCAAAGCGAAGTCCAATTTTTACAACCCTCGTGATACCTACAGAACTCGGAAATAACGTAAAATAACTCGCTATTCGCAACGCCATCATAATCGTTAGCAGAAATAAAAACCACCGTCCCGCCTTGTCTAGCTTATCTACGTTCACCTTAATAATTTTGAATTACCTCCTAAATCCCCCTAAAAGGAAGACTTATGAAGTTTTGAAGTCCCCCTTTTAGGGAGATTTGGGGGGTGAAAACTTACTCCCCGTACGCTTTAATCAATTGCTTAGAAACCGCCTCCCAGTTAAATTCTGTTTCTACCATTCGCCTGGCGTTTTGACTTTTAGTAGTTAACGATTTATTTTTAAAAGCAGTATCTGCCTCTAATAAAGCTTTTGAAATATCTGAAGGAGTATTATGTTCTAATGCATACCCCGCGTCATATTGGCGAATATAACCATTTATATTGGTAGCCTCACTAGTAATACAAGGTAAATTTAAGGCAGCAGCCTCTAAGACGGCTGTTGGAAAGCCTTCCATGCGAGAGGTATGCATAAATACATCGAAATTTGCAATAAGATTAAATTTTTCATCACCGTATTTCGCACCATAAAATGTTACCTTATCTTGAATGCCTAGTGCTGTAGCTTGTGTCTCTAATTCTTCTCTACTTACACCATTTCCTATTAATTCTAGTGTTCCTTTTCCACCTTTTTTAAGGTAATTAGCATATCCTTCAAACAATAAGTCGAGACCTTTATGATTTGCATCTAATCGACCACAAAATCCGAAAATTGGATGCTCTCTTCCATTTTTATACACATTGATTGTTGGGATAGCATCTAGATTTTGCCCATTGGGTATAGTTCGAGTATTATTTAGTTTGGGCATGAGAACTGCTACATTATCAACTTCTGATTTACCTAGTAAGTGTACAATTTTTGCATTCTTGAGTATTACTTTTTCTAATAAATTAAAATAAACCTTTTTGACTTGAGCATTTCGCTCCATCGCCTTTGGCCCTAGCGAACCATGCGAAGTATAAATGTATGGCACATTGTGCTTTTTCAATAGACGAGCAATATGAAAAAACTCTGTGATAAATGAACCATGCATATGCACTACAGCATCTTTGGGTAAGTTTTCAATAGCTTTTGTTAGATTTTCATCTATTCTGAATTTATTCGATACGTGTTTGAATAATTCCGTAGGATAATTTCGAGGTGGATAATTGATTTCTAAACTTTTAGTTATCCCCCAAAGTGTTACATCATATCCTAAATTTGTCATGGTAGTTGCTAGGTTATGTGCTACCTTATTCACACCATTCATGCGTTCGGGATTTGCCTTACCTAAAACTACGTGTATTATCTTCATAGGTGAATTTTTTGCATTTCTGATTTTATTAAGCACCAAGAAAAAAGAATGAACTTAATGCATAAATCAATTATCTTTATAATTCCTAATTCCTAATTCCTGTAGCTATCGGGACTAATTCCTTGGAGGTAGTATAGATATACGAGTTGTGATAGTCCTTGTGTTACAAAAATTCCGATTAAAAGCCCAATTAAGTCAAAATAATAGATTAATGGATATGCCAATACCACACTAAATGCAGCTCCGAATATGTATGCTATAAAAATTGGTTTTGTTATTTCAAGTGTTCTTAATGCAAACCGTAATGGATGTCCTATAAATACTAACACATAAGTCAAACAAAAACCAATCACTAAATAGCTGTATTCTACATAAGCAGTTCCATATAAAAATTCGATAATTGGCGTTCTAAAAATGGCAATAAAAGCCAAGATTCCTAGTACAACTACCCCTGCTCTTCTTGTAATATATTTTAAATAAGTTACTAACTGTATCCAACCACCTTCTTTGTAATGTAAAGCCGCTTTTACGGGTACAATATTTTCCATAGCTAAAAATAATACATGCGTTAAGCCCATTACATTTTGTACAATACGCACAGCTCCAACAGCAGCAGGAGAAATTAACCAACCGGCCACTACAATAAAGAAATTAGCTGAAAACCATTGTAGTAAAGCCGTGCCAATCAGCCATTTAGCATACGTATAATGATGATGAATTGTATTTTTTAATTCTTCTATATCAAAACTAATGTTACTCAATTTTATAAATCCGACTATACAAACTATAGTATGAGCCAAACCAATCCCCATGAGTGCTGTACTAATAGATAGTTCTCTTTGAAAATATAAATAGCCAAATGCTCCAAACTGTCCAATATACATCACAATATCTAATACCAAAGCCCAGATAATGTCTTGCAGGACAAACATAATCTTACGATAAAACTCATAAATCATGTGTAAACCAACAATCAAAGGAACTACCCAGTATAAGGAAGTAGAAGGCACAGCAATATCAAAATACTGTCCTAACAGTAAAAAAATACTTACAAGAATCGTCATCAAAATGGCAGTTCCTATTTCTAAACTATGTAAAATGCCAATATAGATCGTTTGTTCGTCTGCTTCTTTTTTGGGGGCTAAGGATAACATTGGTTTAGTAATAAATGCTTGATTCATACTTTTTCCAAATAATACTACCATCCAAAGTAAAGCAAATACCCCATAGTTATCTATGCCTAATAAACGAGCTAAGAGGATACCAATTA
Organism: uncultured Saprospiraceae bacterium; assembly: GCA_964385675.1. Taxonomy (GTDB): domain Bacteria; phylum Bacteroidota; class Bacteroidia; order Chitinophagales; family Saprospiraceae; genus CAYLSF01. The sequence goes on along the minus strand of CAYLSF010000091.1, from coordinate 158 downwards.
AGAAATTTCCTCCACTAACTACCGCTTGATCAAATAGCGTAATTAATGTAGAAGAATAGGCTTTTATTTTTGCAATGAATCGGTTAACCATTTTTATGATAAAAAATTTTACGACAATCGAAATCCTCAAAAGTATTTATTGAAAATATTTATAATTA
>CAYLSF010000090.1:0-12727 GCA_964385675.1 uncultured Saprospiraceae bacterium | reverse complement strand
GATTCTTGCAGTTAAAAAAATTATATAATAAGTAATACACTACCACATGAAAATTATCACTATCATTCTTTTTATAACATTTACAACTACATTCGTCCATAATACACATCAAGCCTTTTTTCAGTTTTCAGACCATCATGGTAAACTGCGACTAACGGTAAAGATGGAAAATGCAGATTTGGATTTGATGACCAATTCTAAAAACTTAAAAGTCATCGAAGGGCGAGATTATATCAAAAAGCACTTTCAATGTATGATCAATGACGCTCCTGTTTATTTTAAATTTACAAGTACCAAATCAAGTAAAAATTGGACGTATTTTACATTTAAAACTAACGTAAAAACAGATAATATTAAAACGGTGAATATTACCAATGACGCTTTTATTGATTTACATCACAAGTTTAAAAACAGTATTGATTTTAAATTTGGACAATTTTCAAAATCTTATGAAATGAACGAAAATCGTACGAACATATCGGTTAATGTAGAGTAATTTTTACCGAAAGCCTTAACACGACAATTAAACCTTCAAGAAAACTAAAAGTCTTAGCTAGAGACTAGCTAAAATTAAAATCTAAGAGATAATTTAAACAATACAATAGTAATTATTCTGTAGAGCAGAGAAAAGAGAACATTTCATTGAGAGAACAGAGACAAAAGGCAGATTTACATAAAATATATCAAAAGAGTACTTTTGTCTCTATTCTCTTATCTCTGCTCTCTATTCTGAATAATTACATACAATCTAAAAATAACAATGCAATACTTTTTACACAGATTAACATATTTACTACTTTTTAGTACGCTTCTTTTCAATACTGTACAAGCTCAAACGCCCAATTTTGTGGTCATTTTAGTCGATGATCAAGGTTGGACAGGAACCTCGGTTCTAATGGATGCAAACGATCCAGATTCCAAAAGTGATTATTATCATACGCCAAATTTGGAGACAATGGCGGCAAACGGTTTGACCTTCTCTCAGGCGTATGCCCCTGGTGCTAAATGTTCGCCTTCTAGAAACGCAATCCTAACAGGAAAAACAACGGCAAGGTCTAGATTTACGGCTACGAACGATGGTAGTACAAATTCTGGAAAAAAATTAATAGAAGCCAGTTCAAATACAGCTATTCAAGATGGTGATACGACCATTGCAGAATGGTTAAAAGGAACGAGTCTAAACTATTTAACGGCTCATTATGGGAAATGGCATTTAAAAAATGATGGTCCCGAAAGTAATGGATTTGATTATAGCACAGGAAATACGGACAATGACGAAGGAACGGCTTTGGATGGTTTGACGGCTCAAACCGATCCTAAGTCTATGTTTGCGTTGACGGATAGTGCTATCAATTTTATGACTCGGGCGAATAATGCAGGTAAACCTTTTTATGTCCAAATTTCACATTATGCGGTACATTCGGGGATAGAAGCCACACAAGATAAATTAGATGTGTATGCCAGTGACGCCTTGCGTCCAAAAGGAACAAAACATGACAATGAAGAATACGGAGCGATGACCGAAAATGTAGATAGTGCTGTTGGATTGATTTTAGCGGAATTGACCGCCTTAGGATTGACAGGCACAACTTATGTCATTTATACTTCTGATAATGGTGCAGTGAATGGAACATCTACCAATAATCCACTCCAACGGGGTAAAACCTTTATTTATGAAGGTGGAATTCGAGTGCCTTTCATTATTCAAGGCCCTAATATAACCGCTAATACTCGAAGTAGTGAACCAATTGTAGGCTATGATTTATTTCCGACGATAGCGGCTCTTTCTGGGGGAACTATTGCTCAACCTACGCTTATTGATGGTCAAGATATTTCTGGTATATGGGATGGTGGAGGATTCACACGAAGCAATAGTTTATATTTCCATATTCCTCATTATGAAAACAATGCTAATAAAACGCCTCGGTCGGCTTTGGTAAATGGTAATCATAAACTAATTGTAGAATACGAAACAGGGCTAAATTATCTCTATGATTTATCGACAGATATTGGAGAAGATACTGATATTTCGGGAAGCAATACAGCTTTGGTAGAAATCATGCGAAAAGAATTACGAGATCATTTAGAAAAAGTAGAGGCAAATATGCCTGCACTAGATCCAACGCATGCAGATTTTTCGGGAACAGGAGATGATGTGGATAATGACGGACTAGACGACGCGTGGGAAATCAAAAAAGCCCTTGCTTATACTTATTCGCCTACGGATAATGTAGATGGTGATGCCGCTACTTTTCAAGAAGAACATGACTATGATTCCGATCCATTGACAGATGAAGGATTGACGGCTACAGACGCTTCTTTTAATACCAATGCAATTTACATTTTAGAAAGTTATGGAGATACGACAATTCGTATCGCTTTTCCTGTTTATAATTCCACTGGAGGTGATGTAACGGTAAACTATACGGTATCAGGTACAGCCACATCAGGTGTCGATTTTACGGCATTAAATGGAAGTGTCACGATAGCAGATGGTGTGAATAAACAAGATATTACTATTTCACTCTTAGATGATTTGTATGATGAAGCTGAAGAAACCATTGTATTGACGCTAACTGCTGGAACAGGCGTAACCGTAGGTAAAAACGGAACACTTACAATCACCATAGCAGATAATGAATGTGCTCAAAGTCCATTAGACCCAAGTCTGAATACTTGTAATAAAGATCCTTATGCACAAGGATTTACACCAATGTATTCGGAAGTGACAGATGCAGTAGCGGATACAAGAGTTATTACGACGAATGGGATTCCGAATCATGACTATCGAGCTCCGAATATTGGTGAGATTAACGCAAGCTATACCATAGATTTAACGCCTACTTTAAGTGGTTATACCTATGAATTGATTGACAATAGAGTATTAGGTGGCTTTGGTCAGGCGATTAATGGGGTAAAAATAGAACCGATTGCCGCAGAACCCTTCACGAATCCAAATACAGGCGAACAAAACTGGAATTGGGTACAAGACTTTGTGAGTTCACCAGGTGATTTGGGAGCGGATTGTAATTACGCACATCAGCAATCGAACGGGGAATATCATTATCATGGCGATATGATTGGCTTAGCCAATGTTCTATTAAGCGGCCTGGGCGATGGTACTACGATTCCAACTGCTCCCGTTCAAATCGGTTGGGCAGCAGATGGTTTTCCGATTTATTACAAATACGGTTACAATGACCCGATGGATAATACTTCGGGGATCAAAGAATATACCCCTAATTATGCGTTAAAATCGGGTTCAAGAAATGGAGATGGTATCACTGCACCTTGTGGCACCTACACTGGGTTTTATATGCAGGATTATGAATACAATGCTGCAAACGGTGGGGATTTAGATGAGTGTAACGGAATTACTGGAGTTACCCCTGAATTTCCAGGAGGGACGTATTATTATGTCGTTACGTCTGCCTATCCAAGTATTCCTAGATGCTTAAAAGGTACACCTTCTACGGATTATTACGGTGGGGATATTTTACCTGTGGAATTATCAACTTTTACAGGACAAGTCCAAAATGGAAATGATGTTCTTTTACAATGGACGACTCTTTCAGAAGTTAATAATAAAGGGTTTGAATTACAGAAAACGAGAGACTGGGAAAATTGGGAAACGCTGGATTTTATAGAAGGACAAGGGACAAGTATAGTACTAACTCATTATAATTACTTAGATAAAAATGTGGCATTTGGTGAAGTTTATTACCGTTTAAAGCAGGTAGATTTTGATGGAATATCTGAGTTGAGTGAAACGATTGTGGTAGAAATAGACGCTATTAATGTACCTTTTAAAATTTATCCAAATCCGACTACGGATGATTTAAATTATTTTTTAGAAAGTGAGTCTGAGATTGAATCGATTCAAATTTTTAATACCTATGGTCAGTTAGTGCGTCATCAGAATGATACAAATGGAATTATTCATACAGCGGATTTATCACAGGGTATTTACTTTTTAATCGTAGAATTTGAAAATGGTATTCTATTTAAAGAAAAAGTAATCAAGTACTAAGAAGTATTAATGTTAGTCCTTGTTTTTATTTTTTAAAATATTGATTGAGAGTGGATTAGAGATACTTGGTTTATTTCAATAACTATTCAGACCCTATTATTTAACTCCCCGAAATCTCTTAGGGGAGTTAAATAATGAAAACTTGAATTTACTTAAACTTTTAAGTATATTATGCGAAAATTAATTTAATCATCATTCCTTAATTATTCAAAATTTTAATTTAATCATGAAAAACCATATAACCTTCATTTTTTTTTATTTGTTGATTGTTCTAATGTTATGCTATAATTCCTGTGATCTTAATCCTTATCCAGATGTATGTGAGAAATCACCTTATGTCAATCAAGTGGCATCAGGGACGTTTATGAATGAGCCATTTACATTTACGGGAGGTATAGCAAAAGTTAGTCAAGTCAATGCTCCCCATCATTCATTTTCTTTGTACGGGGAAGATATTATAGGAGATATTTGTGACCATATTCCTAAAAAAATAATCCGTTTTGATATACCTAACAGGGTAGGAACAACTATTTTTGACTTAACGTCTTTGTACTTTATCAATTCTAGTAATCCTGATAGTTCATTCCATAATTTGGTTTTATGTGGAGAAGTAGAAATCTTGGAAGTTAATGAAAACACAGTAAAAGGAAGAATTACGGCATTTAATGATCAGTTTATTACAAATAGCATCAATGGTAACTTCGAAGTAACTTTATGCGATTGATAATGAGGTAGAGATAATGAAAACGGGAAATAATAATGTTTTAGTAATTTAGCTAAGTAATACAACTATCCTAAACAATCTTTCAGTTTACCCATGACAGCAGAGTGGCAGTTAAAAATGATGGATGATTTCCGCATTTATTGCGGTCAGACCCTGTTTCCAGAGTTGGTTCGCTTGGAGCGGCAACGGAAGCGGTTGGTTTGGTTTTTATATATCTCCATTGTATTAATTGCGATATTTACCTACCTCACGGTCATTACTAAAATTCCTGCACTTATTCTGTTTTTATGGATTCCATTAACCCTTTATAGTGGTTATATTGCTTATCGGATTCGGCAATTTCAAGCTCGATTTAAGCCTCGTATTGTGAACTTGATGCTGGAATTTATTGATAGAAAAATGGAACAACGAGGTGACCATCGAGCCATTGAAATGGAAACTCGCATTCAAGAGATGCTAGTAGAAATCAATGATCTACGACAGCAAATCAAGCATACCCAACTTCAATTATATTTTAAAATTGAAAAGCAATTAGAAGGCATTGAGCGGCAGTTGGATAGCGGAATGGAAAATGCTGTATTGGATTTGATTAAGGAGCGAATGCTCAAGTTACAGGTAGAAATGAGCGAGTTGCAAGGTCAAATTGCACTACTAAAACGAAAACCTATAGAGGGAAATGAAGATAGATTGAGGGAAATGGAAGAGGAGGCGATGATATTGCAAGATCGAATTGAAGAATATCAGTTAACTTTAGAAGAAGGACTGGATAAGCGAATCCGAGTGATGGAGCAACGGATTAAGACACTCGAAAAACAGTGCAGGAAACTACGCTATCGGATTAATAATAAATTGGATGTAACGCTGTACTATGATCATAAAGGAAGAATAAAACGCTCTGACTTTATTGATAGTCATATCTTTATGGTGCATCCTCATAAATATACAGGTGAGGACTATATCAAAGGAAAAATTGGGGAAACTATTTTTGAAATGAGTGAACTATATGCTTCTCGATATTCGCCCGTTCGCTCCAAAATGAATACGCTTTTTCAAGGTATCTTTTTTAAAGCCCAATATTTTTTTGATGCCGGTGGATTAGTGGTAATTATTCCCGATGTAAGACGGCAAAATATGGCGGAAACTATCCGATATATTACACAACATGGTGGAGGAAGAGTGCGTGTGCCTTATCCAGATTTTGAAGCGGTATTTGAAACGTATGCTACACCTAATGTCAAAATAGAAAGCCTCTTAACTAAAACCCTTTATGAAGCCATTTTAAACTATAGAGAACGAACGGGCAGAATTATCTATATATCTTTTTATAAAAGTCAAATCTATTTGGCGATTGCTCAAGATGATAATATTTTAGAACCTCAAATCTTTAGTCCCAATACAAAATTTGAAGTCGTCGAAGATTTCTTTGAAGACTTACTCCTTCTTTTTTACCTCGTCGAAGAGTTTGATTTAAATCATTAGGTGTTGGTTGATTGGTTTCCTGCTCCCTATCGGGATGGTTGTTTGTTTAAAAACGGACAACTAAATATAAATAGTTTTTCATCAATGATTGAGTTATATATTGCTAATAACGAATTTGTAATATGTGAAAAATTATATTTTAAAATTAATTCATAATCAATATGTATAAAGTGATTAAAAATTTATATACAATGTTTTACTTTTTATAAAAATGTAATTAATTTTAAGCGTTAATCAATTATTTCATTCACCTAAACCTCAAAATGAATTTATGAAAAAGTTCATTTTTACATTAGTTGTATTCGTATCATTTATGACATTACCTATAGGTAATGCTCTAAATGCACAATCATTATCCGATGATATAGCATCCGCTACATCAAATTTGACTGCTTGTTCTACAGAGTTAGCTGCATTACAAAGCAAGATTGACCAATTGAAAACAGAGGCTTCAAAATCATTTGCTGACCAACAAATTGTATTAGATAAGCGAAAAGCTGAATTAACGCAGCAAAGAGCTAAATGGGAGGAAGGCAATAGTAAAGAAGCGAATATGATGTTTGATATGTGGCCTGAGCGTGTAGCAGCCAAAAAAGACTTGATCAAAGCAGAACAAGCTTTAAACAGGGATCAGTTTGTTTTAATCTTACGAAAAGCTGATTTTGAACACAGAATTACTCAGATTGAGAAAAACATTCAGAGCGTATTTGCACAAGAGATTGCGGCTAGAGCCAATATGTTTAGTGGTAATATGCAGAGTTATGCAAAAAAATTAAATGACGTTACCTTTTAGAACCATCTACCTGTATTGCTGAAACACGAATCCAAAAATGATTCAATTTCTAATACAATCACACTACGAAGAAAAATAAGTATTTATTGGTTAGGTGAATCCATTTAAATTTAGTAATTGGTTATTGGCTTTTTATAAATTTTGAAACTAATAACTAAAAATAACTGAATGTAGATTAGAGTAATTACAAGAGTTATCCCGAATTCTCATCACGAGAGTTCGGGATTTCTTTTTTAATAAACTCATCTATAAAAGTAGTTTAACAAATTGCTATCCCTCTGCTTTTCCATATTATTCTCCGTATTTTTGAACGTGTTCAAAATATAAACTATTTCAAATGTATAGCCTATCTGTTGTCAGACAGGTTTAAAATTTAAGATAATGACAACACTAAATATTGAAAAGAAAGTAGGATATGCTATCGTGCAAATCGACAATGGTAAAGTCAATGCGATTAATGAACTATTAGCCAAGGATTTAGCAACGGCATTTAGAGCCTTAGAAGCAGATGATGAAGTGAAAGGCGTAATTCTAGCAGGAAGACCACATTGTTTTAGTGCGGGATTGGATATTATGAGCTTGACAATGGGTGGCCCAAAAGGAGCTGTTTCTTTCTGGACGGCTTATCTAGATATGTTGCAAGTATTGGTACGCTTTTCTAAACCAATGGTTTGTGCTATCACGGGGTATGCACCGGCGGGAGCAACGATTATTATCTGTTGTGCCGATTACCGTATTATGGGACGAGGCGAAAAGCACGTAGTAGGGATGCACGAATTTAAAATGTCTCTTCAAATTCCAGAGACGTTAGCACATGTGTATGCTTATACGATGGGCGAAAAATCTGGATGGGAAGCAGTGCTTGATGCAAAATTATATCAAGCAGATGAAGCAGTTGCATTAGGTTTAGTGAATGAAGCCGTAGAAGTGGAGGAGGTATTACCGTTAGCAGAAAAGAAGATGCAAAAGTATATTAAGGTCTATGGTCCTGTCTTTAGCCGTACAAAAAGATATATGCGTCAAGGCTTATTAAAAGCAGTAGATGTTGATATTCCTACAAAGGTAGAAGAGTTTGTAGAAACCACTAAAGACCCTGAATTTGCTAAACACGTTATGGCGTTTATGATGTCTTTAAAGAAGAAGAAATAACATAAGTTATCGGTTGTCTATCGAAAGATAGACAACCGATTTCAAGTCAATTTTTATGAACTTTGTCCATTTTATCTTGCTCTAGATATTCACCGTATAATTCCAGTAACGCAAATTCACTATCAATCATATTCGATAAATATGCTCTGAGTTTTAATTTGGTAATCTCATCTTTCTGCTCTATATTTTCAAACGTGAAGTCGATGAGCTTATCTGTCTTTTTATCTAATAATTCGGTACTTGTTTCTATTTCCAGTAATTGAGCAATAAGTTTATAATCAACTAATTCCGCTTTGTTGGCAATAAAAAAACGAAGTCCTACATTTTTGATAGAAGCAGATTGAATTCCTCCTAAACGTCCAATTAATTGAGAAATTGACTCTTCCTCATTTTTGATAGAAGTTTGTATAGAATCTAGGAGGACAAAATGTTTTTTCATTACCGTATCTACCTCTGCCTTATTTTGTACAATTTCTTGTTGAATCGAATGTAAGGTTTGTTTAATATACTGTTGATTCGTCTTTTGTTCATTAAAATTATTGATGAATACAGCGATGAGTACACCAATAACAACGATAAAGGTATCCTTAAAAAAGCTTACAAAATGTTGTTGTGTCAATTTCATTTTCGCAATTTAAAATAAAATATCATCAAATGTAGGTTCTCCTTTTGAGCGTTTTTGATAGATTTTGCCTCTTTTTTTGATTATCAATGTTCTGGTATCGGTACGCTGTACCTTATTGCCGCTTTCATTTCGATGCTACAATAAGTGTTGGTGCTATGCACCGATTATAATCAATATATTAATAAATTTCTATAAGTCGAACGTTGAGTTTAAACTCATTATTGATATAGGATAATAGCTTTTTCAAAATTGTTTTACTGGCTTTAAGTCCAAAATCAAACACGATAGAAAACACATTTTCATTTAAATCACTGACCGCAATAAATTGAATGTCAACTTCCTTTCTATATTTTAGCCTAAATTGCTCTAGTTGTGTCTCCACTTCATTTTTATCAAAATTATTGAGATCATCTAATCTAATCTTTAATTCAATATCAGGAAAAGAATAATAGTAATAATGAACATCAAAGTCGAATCCAGTTTTCGAGGGTTTATCTTTTCTGTATGGTTTTATATGTTGACGAACGGCTTCAATGGGAAAACTTTCGCCCCAATCAAATTCAATATCTAGGTTTGAAATATCTTTTTGATAGATTGCTGTTATATTTTCGATTCCAATTCCACGCCCTATAATTTGAATAGGAAAACTCCAAGAGGTTGGAGTGATAAATTCTACATTAGCAATAATTTGATTTTTACCTTTCTCTAGGTTCAATTTGGTATTATCTAAGAATAGTTGAAAATCATATTTGTCAAAATGTTTTATGCCAAGACTATTTTCAGCCTTTTGCCAGAGTTGTTGAGCTAACTTTTTTCTAAAGGATGGATGTAAACTACCATTGATATCAATTAACCATCCTATTGTCCAGTCTTCAGTTGGCATTGTTGAGTTTTATATGAATTAAAAACAATCCGCTAATTATTTCTGACTTCTTTTAATCCTCCATTCATCAATAAACCTTCCCTTTCAAAAAAGGTACAAACTGAAAACTAGAAAAAGATTCTTTTTGAAATTCGGTTTCCGTCATTCGTGTAATCCGATACATAGTTTGTTTGTTAGACGTACCGAGTGGAATCACTAGTTGTCCCCCAATTTTGAGTTGTTGTGCTAAAGCAGCAGGAATAGAAGTTGCTCCGGCTGTCACCAAAATTTTATCAAAAGGGGCTAATTCTGCAAGTCCTTTGTAACCATCTCGAAAGTAAGACCGAATCCCCAAATAACCGAGTTGTTCAAACATACGTTGAGCAGAAAGATAGAGTTGTTTTTGACGTTCAATGGTATAAACCCGTCCGCCTAATTCTGCTAACACACAGGCTTGATACCCTGAACCTGTACCAATTTCTAAAACGGTTTCTCGCTTTTTGAGTTGTAATAATTGCGTTTGAAAAGCAACAGTGTAGGGGTGGGAAATCGTTTGGTCTTGCTCAATAGGAAAGGCTTTATCCTCATAAGCAAATTCCTCAAATGCCTTATCCATAAAAAAATGACGAGGCACATTCAACATAGCAGACAAGACACGCTCTGATTGAATCCCTTTTTGACGTAAGGTTTCTATCAGCCGCCGACGCATGCCCAAATGTCTGTATGTATCTTGCATATTTTAGGTGTAAGGTACGAGGTATAAGGTGCAAGGTTTAAGAATATTCTTATACCCTATACCCTTTTCTTATGTTGCCAAATTAACCAAGCACTACCAATCGCACCAATTGTAAAAAGAGTGACGGCAATGATTTGGGCTTGTGAAAAATCAAAAAATTCTGAATATCGATCATTAACCCTAAATCGTTCAATCCAAAAACGCTCCATACCGTTTACAATAAGGTAAAAGAAGAATAGTAAACCAGCTATATTAATACGCTTGCGTAAAACCCACCAAAAAATAGCAAAGGCTACAACCATAATCAACGTCTCATAAACCGAAGTCGGATAAACCCCTTTGGGTAATTCAAAACAATACTTTGGAAAAGTCTCCGCAAAACCACCACAATCTCCCATAGGCACGGCACTTAATTTTCGACCTGCTTCGTCTAAAGTAGAAGCAGATGCTCCCATAACGTTATTCGGATAATTGTAAGACCACATCCAATCGGGTAACCACGAAAAAGGTTTAGCGGTTTCATTAATAATGCCCCAATCTCCATCACCAGAAAAATGACAGCCCATGCGTCCCGTTCCATATCCTAATAATAGGGCAGGGGCAGCCGCATCCATTAAGTGTAACATTTTAAAATTGCGACTTCTCGCATAAAAATAGACACCAATAAAACCACCGATCAATCCGCCATAAATCGCAATACCGCTTCCATCAAAAAGCATTTGCACAGGGTTTTTTAAAAATTCATCCCACACTTCTAATAATGCCATCACCTTTGAACCAATAATCCCTGAAATAGCCGCTACAATCACTAAATCTCCAATTGTATTTTGAGGATCAACCCATTCTTCTTTTATAGGAGATTTATCATTTCGCTGACTATACCATTCCCATACCTTTACTCCTGCAAACACAATAGCCAACACAATCCCTGCTGTCCAATTACCATTAGCCGAAAAAACGATATTCTGAGGATTATCAATAAACGCATCATAATTATTATAAATATGCCCCACTTTATAGCCTAAAATAAATCCAATCAAGGCATTCAAAATGCCATCTAACACATTAACACGGCGATGTACCAACTTAATCTGTGGAATAAGTCCTGCTTTATGCTTGCGACCTAATTCCATAAAAACAATATAACCACCAACGATAAATGTAATCGCTAGAAATAAACCATAAGTCTGAAATGCTGCTAAGAATTCGGGTGGTGTCCATCCCGTTAATTTCTTTATGATAAAATATAAATTGGGATACATGTTTATGATTAGTTTTAATGATGAGTAACGATATAAATCGGGAGAATAATGATTTTTCTATCTTAAAATCTTCAATTCGTTCCGAAAATCAAAAGTAATTAAAATAATGGAGGTTTTAATTTTTCAAAAAAGCCATTCTTTAATATTAAGGATTTTTTAAAGTTAACCGTGTTTATTGTTCAATCTATTATTTATTCAGATCTTGCTATTGGAATTTGGAATTTGGAATTTGGAATTTGGAATTTGGAATTAAGGGTGTTAAGAGAAATTTGGTCACTCCTTTTTAAGTAAAGATTTCAAGATTTTTTTGAGTCTTAGGAGTTCCTGAGGATTCTCAATAATCTCAAGAATAATCAAATAATTAAGTTCTTTGAAAAATTGGATTTTAGCATGCTTATAAGATTTAATATTATTTTGAATTTTATAAATCAACACAAGCATAGAAGCAATCAAGGTACAATAAAGCATAACTTGAATAGCATTTGCATTGTTACAAACAAAGTGGGTTAAGTTCATTTCTTGTTTCATAAAACGGAATAGGACTTCAATATCCCATCGTTGTTTGTAAATGTACGCTATTTCTTGTGCTTCAAGTTCCCAGATATTAGTCAAGAATAAAAGGTAAACTCCTTTTGTTCTAACAAAGTATTTAACAAGTCGAAAATCAGTCTTAATAGGCTCAGAATGACCACTTTTGTATAATTTGACAAGGTTATCTTCTATGAATTCCAACTCCTCAGTGTCTTGCCCACTGTCACTATCGGGCATCGGTTTAATCACCTCATACCGAGCGTTAGAATTGATACGAGTCACAAAGTTCATTTCATCTCCATCAAATTCTTCGAAGGTCGCTCTACTCTTTAGCCCTTTATCAAATACATGTATTTCTGGTTTTTCACTAGTAGAAACTTCGGTGTTTTGAATAACTTCTTTTAAGGCTGTTTCTTCACTTAAATGAGCTTGGTCTTGATGAAATTCCATTCGGATTAGAAAATCGCTTGTAAATTCCGTAGTTAGTTTCACTTGACGCTTACCCTTTTTGGTATTCCCTACTTTCATGCCATCCA
>CAYLSF010000089.1:0-12740 GCA_964385675.1 uncultured Saprospiraceae bacterium | reverse complement strand
TATTTTATTTTAATTATTTTATATTCAGCTATAAATCAATCAAAAATAGTTTAAAACAAACCCATTCATGATAAATAAATAATTGTTAAATTGTTAAGAGCAGGACTAAAAGTTAGAAATCAATTCCCAGAATAGGAAAGCTAGTAATTGATTTGGAGACTAATATCAAATAAAAGAGTCTGCTATTGTTAAAACACAACAGCAGACTTTTTTAAAAAACACGAGTTTTATTGTGTTATCTAGAATGTAGGACAATAAAACCGCTCCGTACAATTCCCAACATTATAAGAAACAGCTAATTCAAAACCTCCATTAGAATTAGATGCTGTAACTAACTCTGATACATTGACATCATAGCTAAATCCGACTCCAAGCTGATTACGCTGCCATTTCACAACTGGGACGATGGCATCTCCAAACCTGGCAACTGCACCTATTGTTATAAAAGAATCGTAGGTGCTTGTATAGCGATAATTACCCCCTAAATCATATTTTAACAATAAGCCTGCATTAACTTGACTAAACCTTCCTTGATTGATATATACGCCTCGTACAATTAATGAAAAAGCATCACTGACAGGAAACTCTAGGTTAGAATGAATAATAAGTTTTTCATTCATATCTTGATCCCCTCCTTCTACAAATGAAATATCCGGTGTATTTAAATGAAATCCTGAAATTCCAATATTTACAGACGTTCCATCATTGCCATTATACATATAAGATAATCCGGCAGAAAGGTCAAAATAATAAATTGTTTGGTTTAATAAGGCTTCTCCACTAGGTGTAGTCAAGTCAAAAAATCGACCATTGAATTGATTATCATACGTGAAAGGACCATTAACATTATTTTGTCCTCCACCAACTTGAACACCACCTGATAAGAAACTACTCTCTCCTAAAATTTGGTGATAAGCTACCGATAATTGTGCTTGTGTATTTCTTAAATTGACTGTCCCAGATTGATCGTTTAATAGCACTAAACCTGCTCCAAAAAAACTCCCACTTTCACTATCCTGCAAAAATGCCTGCTCATAAGAAGCTGTCACAGTTTCAAAAGGAACGGCTACACTCCCCCACTGATTTCGATATTGTAAGGCAATTCTACCATTACAATTTGTCAATCCTGTCATAGCAGGATTTAGCAAAACAGGCGTAGCATATAATTGTGAATAATGCGGATCTTGAGCTTTCAAGGACAATATTAGTCCGCATAAGACTAGACAAAGTATAAATTTTTTCATGTTATTTTATAGGTATAAGGTGTAAGGTATAAGGTGTAAGGCACGAGGAATATTCCTTATACCTTATACCCTATACCTTATACCTTTCATTAATATTGAACCATTACATCTCCTCGTTTAATAACTCGCTCTCCTGTAATCGGACAGGTAGTAACCACATAATAAACATAAACGTCTGTTGGCACTCGCTCCCCTTCATACGTTCCATCCCATCCATCGGCAATATTATTCGATTCAAATAATAATTGTCCCCAACGATTATAGACTCTAAAGACATTTATGGTTTGAATACCATTACCTCGCACATACAAGATGTCATTTCTACCATCATCATTTGGTGTAAATGCAGTAGGTAATTGTACAATGTCATCACCACATCCCGTTGCTAAAGTAATTCGTACTGAATCCGTAGTAGCACAACCTTCTGGAGAAATTACATCAACCGTGATTAATAAACCATTTACCGTAGAATCTGCATTAATCAATGGTGTTGCACAATCTGCACAACTCAATAAATCAGATGGTGTCCAAGTATAAGTCCAACTTACATTAGGATTACCAACTTGCAATTCCGTTGGGAAATTTAAGTAGGCTGTTTGTTGTGGTAATAACTCAATATCAGGTGTTTCATTTACCGTAATATTGAAGAAGGCGGTATCACTTTCACAATTTGCAATCGTTCCAACTACGGCATAAACAGTAGAGTTTTGTGGTGCTGCAATGGTTGGGAAAAACTGTAAATAGCCTTCCTCGTCATTCGGTAACCATTCAAAACTTTCTGCAAAACCCGTAGGTGTCATTAATACAGGTTCTCCGCTACAGATTTCAAAGTCTTCTCCTTGTATATCTACTTTGTCAGCTACTGTAATCGTAACCGTATCTGAAAGTACACATAAGTCATTTTGAACCGTGATGATATAATCTGTGGTGACAGTTGGAGAAGCCATTGGATTAATAATAGATGGATTATCCAATGTAGCCGCAGGAGACCATACCACCGTACCACTTCCAAAACCGCCTAATTGAATGGAGGAACCCGCACAAATCGTAGCATCTTGCCCTGCACTAACATCACTCGGTTGAATCACTATAATAGTTACACTATCGGTAATTACACAATTACCAGCCGTGGTGACTTGTACGCTATACGTTGTTGTTTCAGTAGGGAAGGCAGATGGATTAGAACAGAATACACAAGATAATCCTGAACCTGGACTCCAAACAGGATTACTACCCTGTGGTACTTGAAATTGAACGGAATCTCCTAAACATATCGTTCTATCTACTCCTAGTAAATCGGTATTTTCATCAATTACGGTGACAGTGACTGAATCCATTGCTTGACAGCCTCCAGGGCCTGTTAACGTAACAGGGAAAGTTGTCGTGGTACTAGGACTTGCAAAAGGATTATTACAATGTACATAACAACTTAGACCCGGTCGGGAGTCATCCCATTCATAATCTAAGACACTATTTCCACCACTTGCAAAAATTTGAATCACATCACCTGTACAAATGGTAGTATCATTACTAACCGTCAAATCTGGTACGCTAAATGGCGAGACGGTTACGGTTACTGTATCTGTATTTTGACAACCTTCAGCCGAGGTTGCTTGTATATAATAATCTGTAGTAACAATTGGAGAAACCGTAATAGAGGTACACGTATCGCAAGGAACAGTTCCCTGTGAGGTCCATAAGTAAGAAACACCTCCTGTAGCGGTTAATGTAGCACTTTCGCCAATACATAAAATATCAGGCTCATTGGCTTCTGCATCCGGCGTTAGATTCACCACTACATCTAAGGTAATATCTGCCGTACAACCAAAGTCAGAGGTAACAGCAAGATTCACTTGATAGGTTCCAGAATCTGCATACACATGAGAAGGACTTTGTACAAGAGAAGAGTCTCCGTCTCCAAATGCCCATTGCCATCCCACGTTATTTCCGCTAACGATGGTAGAAACATCAATGAAATCCAATGTTTGCCCCGAACAAATAGGGCTTGTAACAGTCCCAAAATTTGGTTGTGGACTTGGTGCTACATGAATGTAATCTACCCTACTCATCTCAGCCGTACAATGACCACTTACAACTCGCAAGTCAGCCGTATAAAATCCTAAAGTATCATATAAAATGGACGGAATAGAATCCATAGAATTTGCTGGTGTTCCACCCACAAATTCCCAAAAGATAGAATCTACACTTGCACTAGATGTAATCGTTGGTGTAAATGTAACCAATCCTCCTTCACATAATAAAGTCTGATCCGCTACAAAATCTATAGAAATGGTATCTACTACAATCGAATCTAACATTAAATCTAAAGCACAACCTGTAGAGTCATATATTGTCAAAGAAGGGAAAAATGTTCCAGCCTCTGTGTATGTGTACGTTACGGCATCCGTAGGTTGATTCGTAATATTAACAGTACTATCTCCATTTCCAAATCGCCAAGTATATTGTGCAATATTACTACCTGTTGCTACAAAATCGACAGGTAAAGGTCCACACCCAGAATTGGTAGAGAAACTGAAACTTCCTGTAGGCCCTCCTATTTCAATATATTGTGTTTGTAATAAGGTATCTGAACATCCTGATGCACTTGTAACAATCAATTGAACATCATAAAATCCTGTTGCCAAGTATGTATGTGATGGATTTTGAAGTATAGAAGTGTCTCCATCTCCAAATGTCCAATGCCATGCGATTGCATTTAAAGATTGATCAATAAATTGAATACTATCCGGTGGACAAGATTGATAGGTTACATTAGAGGTAAAGTTTGCCACAGGATTTGCTATCAATACATCACTACAATACGTCTGTACACAAGTATTTGAATCGGTGACTGTCAGACAAACGGTAAATGTACCTTCTGTTAGATAAGCATGTGTTGGTTCAAATAAGGAGGACGTATTTCCATCTCCAAAATCCCAATTATAGGTCAAATTACCTCCTGTTGATAAATTTGTAAAATTGACAATTTGATTGGTACAAGCAAATGTATCTGAGGTAAATAAACTTACAGGTAATGGATGAATCGTAATCGTATCTGTATATAATAAGGTATCTGCACAACCAAAATCTGAAACCGTAATAAGTTGAACATCAAATACGCCTACGGTATCATATAATAATGATACATTTTGATTAGAATCTAGTGTACCTTCTCCCAAATCCCATGCCCAACTACTTACAGCACCACTAGCTATTGTGGTAGCATCTGTAAAGTTGACCGTAGTAGGAATACAACCTTCTGATGGATTAATGATAAATGCTGTATTCGGAATCGGAGCAATTTTTATGAAGTCAGCTTTTGTAACAATTTTTGTACAATGACGGCTATAAACCGTTAGTGACACATCGAAATCACCTAACATATTATAACTGATATTTGGTGAATTTGCTGTACTAGAGGTGATAGTAGCCCCCTCAAAATCCCAACGAATCGAATCAATGGGCGAACTAGATTGAATATTATGTGTGAAATTAATTACACCCGTCTCACACAATAAACTATCAGAAGCAGCAAAATCAAATTGCAAATTATCGACTTCTACAGAATCTAAAGACAACGCCAATTGACACCCTGCGGCATCTTCTAATATCAGAGAAGGATAGAATGTACCTGCATTTTCATAGGTAAAAGTATGTGTGTCTGTACCCGTTGTATTCACATTTGTAATCGTATCGCCATCTCCCGAAATCCAAGTATATTGAGCCGTAGAACTTCCCATTCCCGTCAATACCACATCAAGCGGTACACATCCTTGTTTCGGGGTAAAAGAGAAGCTTCCTGTCGGGCCATCCACCTGAATATATTGAGGACGAAGTAAGGTATCCATACAACCCGAAGAACTGGTAACAATCAATTGAACATCATAAAATCCAGTTACAGTGTACGTATGCGTTGGATTTTGACTATTGGAAGTAGCTCCATCTCCAAAACTCCACATCCATGATACTGCATTGGTAGATAAATCCATAAACTGAATTGTTGCTGGTGGACAAGCCACATAAGTTGTATCTGAAGTGAAATCTGCATTTGGATTCGCAATGGTAATTGAAATACAGAAAACGGAATCACAATTATTTTTATCCGTTACGGTTAGACATACATTGTAATTTCCTTCTATTGGATAAATGTATGAAGTGTCTTGTGCTGTTGCAAAATCACCATTTCCAAAGTCCCATAAATAAGTAATACTATCACCTGATGACGTATTGGTAAAATCAATTTGCTGTCCTGTACAAGCAAACGTCAAGGAAGTGCTGAACCCTGCATCTGGATGACTTACTTCTATATAATCCGTAACTGTAATACTATCCGAACAGCCTAAAGCATTGGTAACCACTAAAGAAACCGTGTATAATCCATTACTGGTGTAAGTATGTACTGGATTTTTATTAGTAGAAGTTGTTCCATCCCCGAAGTCCCATTGCCAACTGACTGCTGTATCAGGAAATACGGTGGTTAAATCAGAAAACTGAACCGTAAAAGGACGACAGCCGACTGTAGCCGATGCACCTATATTTGGGTATATATCAGAAGCCGTTACGATTTGTGTTAGACTATCGGAACAGCCAAAAATATCTGTTACTTTTAATTCAATCGCATAATGTCCTGTATCAGGAAAGGTAAAAGTCGGTTGCGATAAGTTGACATTATTGATAGTCGCTCCAGGGAAATCCCACTCAAATGTGCTAACATCTTGAGAGGTATTAACAACAGTACTACTAAATGGTAAACAAGCCGTATCGGGCTGAACCTCAAAAATAGCTAGTGGCTCTGTTACAAATATATTTCCATTACTCACTTCTCTTTGACATCCTAACGCATCTTGTATAAAAAACTTTGGAATGTAATTTCCTCCAGAAGTATAGGTATAACTATATCTTAGTGTATCACCAGGATTGGAAAAGAACTCAGGTAATGTTCCATCTCCTTTATCAACAATTACATTAACTGTATTTTCTACTGCTAATACGAAATCAACTTGTAGTGGTACACATCCCTCGTCTGGTGTGAAATCTAATGTACCAAAGGGGCCATCTACTAAAATGTAATCCTCTCGCAGCATCGTGTCTCGGCATCCTGAACCACTTGTAATAATTAATTGTACATCATACAACCCGGGTATGGTATAGACAGCGGAGGGGTTTTGAGCATTACTTGTATTGGGGTTTACTCCTTCAATTGTCCATTCCCATTGTTGTGCAAAAGCAGATTGATCCGTAAATAGAACTGTATCTGGGGGACAAGCTAAGAACGTCTTATTTGCTGTAAAATTCGCCACAGGATCGCCTACAATAATTCTATCAATACAATATGTAGAATCACATCCATTTTGGTCTGTTGCTGTCAAGCAAACGGTAAAAGTATCTTCCGTAGCATAAAAGTGAGATGGGTTAACATCTGTTGAGGTATTTCCATCTCCAAAATTCCATAGATAGGTTAATCCCAATCCTGTTGTTTGATTGGTAAAATTGACATTTTGCCCTGTACATACCAGTGAATCTGCTGTAAAGAGCGTTTGTGGCATAGTGGGTAAAATAGTGATTGAAGTCGTACTAATACAGCCATCGTCACTAGTTACAACTAAAGAAGTTGTGTAATTTTGATTGGGTGTACTATCAAAAGTATGCGTTGGATTTTGGATCGTATCTGTTTGAGTATCGCCAAAGCTCCAATTCCAGCTCACTATATTACCAGGGAAAGCAGAAGAGGTATCCGTATAGTTTATCGTTAAAGGTGCACAACCTGTAGTTGTATCCTGTGTGAATCCAGCATAAGCTTCTGATACTGTAATCGTATCTGTAAAATAAGTTGTGTCTTGACAACCATTTACATCTGTAACGACTAATTGGATCGTATCAAAAAATCCAGCATTGTTATAGCGAATGGTTGGATTAGCGGTATTACCACCAAAAATACTAGTAGAACCTTCTGCAAACCATTGGTAAGTATTTGCATATTCGGAGGAATCTGCTGAGGGAGTCGCAAAAAATGGAGCACAACCGCCCTGTGCATTTAATTGAATATGTGCCAATGGATCTGTGGTTCTAATTTGGTTAAAATTAAAAACACGCTCACAATTTAAGGAATCCACAACTCGCAAAACAGGATCGTAAACACCATCTTGCTCAAAAGTATAAGTAACAATCGTATCAATTTGGGCAGAAGTATTGGTTAATAAAGTTGTATCAGAGCCATTACCATACTCAATGGTAATACCTGCAATATTATTACCCTCTACTGTAAACTGAACCGTATGAGAAACACAACTATCAGTAGGATTGACAGAAAAAGCAGTCACTTGCGGTCCGTCAACTTGCACTAAATCTACCCTTTCCAAAGTATCAATACATCCTGATGCACTAGTTGCATATAAATTAACAGTATAAAGTCCTGTACCACTATAAACTATTGAAGGATTAGTATCAGTAGAAGTTACATTATTTCCAAAATCCCATAAATAACTAACCGCATTTATGGAGTTGTTAGTGTATGTTACGGTTAGATTCGCACAAGCAGAATAAGTCGTATCGGGTACAAAATCCGCTATTGGATCTGCAATTAAAATACTATTGCAATATATACTGTCACAACCATTTATATCTGTCGTAGTTAAACAAACATTATAACTTCCTTCAGCAGAAAAAGCGTAAGTAGGACTTCGTTCTGAACGAGTATCTCCATTACCAAAATCCCAACTATAACTTAATCCAACTCCCTCTGAACGGTTGTCAAATAAAATATCTTGACCTGTACAAGCAAATGTACGATTTGGTACAAAACGAGCTGAGGGTTGTGTTGTTCTAATGAAATAATCTAAGGTATCCGATTGAGTAGCACCAAAAGTATTTATGGCAGTTACAGATACCATAAAAGCATTAGCATTCGATATAGTCGTATAGGTATGGGTAGGATTTTGAACTGTATCCGTATTACCATCCCCAAAGTCCCAAATCCAAGCAACAATACTATCGGGAGCAGCAGATGAAGTATCTGCAAAACTAACCGTAAGTGGTACACAACCTGTGATAATTTGTTGAGGTGCATTACAATTTAAAGGTGTTAAACCGATACTATCTATTGCTATTGTATCACCTGTTAAAGAATCTATCTGTATAATACATCCTACGATAGAATTACCGAGACTATCTGTAAAGTCTAATACAGTTGTATCTCTAGTATTTGGGTCATTCGGATCTACAAAGCCAAAAGGAAAAACATCTGTTACACATATATCATAAGATGCCGTATCGGAACAGCCATTTTCAGAAAACACAACTTGTGTTACAGTAAAAGAACCTGTATCAGAAAAAATAATTTGAGGAGAGGAATTAGTAGAATCAGATTGAAAATAATTAGCATCTGGAATAATCCATTCATAAACTACCGAAAACTGAGAAGAATCAATTAGATTAATTACATCTCCTGCTGCAACACATTCTGTGTCAGGTGTATTACCAAATGCTGCAACAGCGTTTTGTAAGTTAATTGTTTCTGTTGTAGAGTCTGTACAGCCATTAATATCTGTAGCTACTAATACCACATCATAAGAACCAACACCCGAGTAGTTATATACAGGATTTTGTAAAGAAGAGGTATCCATCGTGGAATTTGGATCGCCAAAAGCCCACTGAAAACTTACTCCCCCCGCTCCATTTTCGTTAAAATTTACTTGAGTAGGATTGTCACAATCCAAATTAGGAACAAAACTAGCTGTAGGAGATTGAATCGTAATATATCCATCTTTAATCAAAGTATCTGTACAGCCATTAATAGTTCCAGAAAGTCCAATAGAATATAGGCCTCCTTCTGGAAAACTAAAGCTAGGCATATTAGCAGCACTAACTAATGAGTCATTAATTAACCATGCTATATTCGTTAAATTGGGGTCGGAGAAACTTGTGAAAGTTATATTCTCGCTTGGACAAGTAACAGTATCAGAAGCAAAAAAGTTAATATTGGGCGTTTGTCCAATGGATATATAATCTTGAATTGTTGTAGCAGCAATACAGCCATTAGCGTTTTCCACCTCAAGTGCCACATCAAAATCATTAACTGTTGTATAAGTTGCAGTTGGTATTTGAGCTATAGATGTTGTCATATTACCAAAATCCCAATCCCATCGAATAATAGGACTTACTGAAAAGCTAGTATCTGTAAAAGTAACATCCAACGGAATGCAACCCGTAGTCACATCAGCTTGAAATCCTACCTGAATCGCATCTACTGTAATGGTATCTGTTGTTATAATCGTTTCACAGCCAAAGGAATTGACAACTTTTAAGGTGATAGGGTACACGCCTGCTTCTGTAAAAGTATAGGAAGGAGCTAAAGTTGTAGAAGAATCTCCATTGCCAAAATACCAAGTAATATTTGGACTAGGAGCATTCGTAATGGAAGGTGTAAAAGAAACGGTGTATGGTGCAAAACAACTTAGCAAACTTCCATTCACCGCATAACTTATAGATGGATTCGGATCAATTGTTATACAATTCGCCAAAGTTTCTGTAATCGAACAACCTCCATAGTTAACCGTAAGGCTTACAAAATAACAACCCGCAGTCGTATAAGTATGAGCAGGGTTTTGTTGAGTAGAAGTATTTCCATCACCAAAATCCCATGACCATCCCACAGGATTACCTGATGATAAGTCATTAAATTGTATTGTAGTACCTTCACATCCTCCCTGAGGCGTAAAGTTAAAAGCCACCGTGTCTTGTGCTGTTATTGTTATATTTTGAACAATAGTATCTGCACATCCATTAGCAGACCCATCATTTACAATTAGTTGTACTGGATAAACGCCTGGAATTGTATATTGATGAGACACTGTGGTATTACTCGTTGTCATGGTAGGACCATCCGCAAAGTCCCAAATATAAAATGGAGCATTTGTACAAGTCAACGTTGAAGTACTTGTAAATGTAACATCAGTAGCCCCCATACAATTAGAATTGGCTACAAATGAAAAACCTGCTGTTGGTGAGGCTTCTACGATTACAATATTATTTTTGATTTCAACACTTTCACAATTCAATTGATTCTCTACAATCAACTCTATATCATAGATTCCTGCTTCTGCGAAAGTATAATTAAAAGGATTGCCATTTGAAAATACTAATGTATCATTCACAGGACTATCCAAACAGGTAGAATCACTTGTAATTATCCATGTCCATGTCCAACCAGGCACGATAGTACTAGAGGTAACAAAAGATAATGTAGAAGTCAATGGTGCACAACCTAAGTTATTAGATACTGTAAAATCAACATCAGGTGTAGGGTTTACGGTAATATAATTTACCTTAGTCGTCGTATCCGTATTTCCCATTACATCAATCACCACCAATCTTACTGTAAATTGTCCCGCATTATTATAAACATAACCATTATTGGTAGAACCAACGCTAAAACCATTTTCTCCAAAATCCCACTTAATAGTATCTATGGTATTCATACTATTAATGGTAGCGGTAAAACCAACAGCAATTCCCTCACAAATATTAGTTTGTGTAGCGGAAAAATCAGCAGTAATCTGAGCATTGGAAGTATTAGTACACAAAAAAAACAGGCTGAGTCCACTCAGCATTATCTTTAGGTAAAGTTTCATCATACTTTCTATTTTGCAATAATTTTTAATCGCAAGGAATGGTAATACTCTTTAACGGTAGGAATTGATATTTGATACGTTACTATTCCTGAGTCAATAATATTTGTACCATAATGATTTAGCGGTTAAAATTAACGTCTTGATAAGTTCAATTTGTACACAATATAACTAAGTTCTGAATAAATTAATTGTAAGAGTCAGTTATCAATTTTTGCGTTTCATTAACAGTCAGGACAAAATCAGTATAAAAACATATACCGATAATACTACTGGAATCAAAAGTATTATCGGTATTTTCCAATGAAATGCTTTACATTATGTATGGTACGGATTCTATTTGTTAATTTCATTATATAGAATAGAACACAAACTAATGTCACAAATCAAATCCTATATCTTTTCGATAATTTTTTCCCTCAAAATTTATAAGAGCGGCATTTTCATTTGAAATAGCTAGAGCATCTTTAAAATGCTTACCATACGATGTTATTGTCATAACTCGTCCACCATTTGTAATAACTTTCCCTTCATGAGCTTTAGTACCTGCATGAAAAAGAATACTATCCTGTATGTCATCCATTCCTGTCATCACTTTTCCTTTCTCATATTTTTGAGGATAACCACCAGATACTAACATAATAGTAGTAGCTGCCCGTTCATCTAATATTATATCTTGTTCTTGTAATGTTCCATTAGATACAGACACTAGTAATTCGACCAAATCATTTTTTAATCTCGGTAATACGACTTCTGTTTCGGGGTCGCCCATTCGACAATTATATTCTATCACATAAGGCTCATTATTGACTCGTATTAAACCAATAAATACAAAACCTTCATAAACTAACCCTCTTTTCTTTATTCCCTTAATGGTAGGTTGAATGATCTGTTCCTCTACCTTTTGCATCAATTCTGCATCCACAAATGGAGGAGGAGAAACCGCTCCCATCCCTCCTGTATTCAATCCAGTATCTCCCTCCCCTATTCGCTTATAATCTTTAGCAACAGGTAGGATTTTATAATTTTCTCCATCCGTTAAGACAAAAACAGAAAATTCAATACCATCTAAAAATTCCTCAATAACAACATTTGCACTAGCCTCCCCAAATTTTCCTCCAAGCATTGCACTCAATTCTGCCTGGGCTTCTTCAATATTATCCAAAATTACAACCCCTTTTCCTGCTGCCAAACCATCCGCTTTTAAGACAATAGGAGGTATTTGTGTAGCAATGTACGCGATTCCTTCCTCTAGCGTAGCTTGATCAAATTTTCGGTATCCTGCCGTAGGAATACCAAACTCTGCCATAAAGGCTTTTGCAAAAGCCTTACTCCCCTCTAGTTCGGCTCCTGCTTTTGAAGGCCCTACCACAGGAATATCTTTTAATTGCTCATCTTCTTTAAAAAAATCATAAATACCTGCCACAAGCGGTGCTTCGGGACCAACAATGACCATATTAATAGCATTACTCAACGTAAATGCTTTAACTGCTTCAAAATCAAGTGGGTTCAGCTCTACATTTGTTCCACAATTCATCGTACCTGCATTGCCTGGTGCAATAAACAATTGCTCGCATTTCGGACTTTGTACTAATTTCCAAGCAAACGCATGTTCTCGCCCACCACTTCCTAGCAATAAGATATTCATGTTAATCAGATTAATTTTTTAAAAGAGATTGCAAAAATAATGGTTCATTTTAGATTTTAGGACATGAAGTGATACTCTTTTTAAGTGATAATGATTTTTAATTAAACTTAATGAGTAGAAAATCGGATAATACTGATTTAGCGAGTTAAAGTAGATGATTCAAAACTAATTAATCAAGAGGATAAACTTAGGTTTCGCTAAAAAATAATTATAAGCAAACAT
>CAYLSF010000088.1:0-12779 GCA_964385675.1 uncultured Saprospiraceae bacterium | reverse complement strand
GAGTTTTAATAAATCTGATACACTTACGCCTTCTGGTAATTCACCTGTTTGTTTTAATTGCATCTATCGCTATTTTTGATGCTAATTTCCCGTTTTTCAAATAACTTTTATGGAAAAAAATTTCTCTTAACACCCTTAATAGTGAAGTGATAATTACAGAGGTAGAGACATCATAACAATAACGTCTCTATGTTTATTCTCGACTCGACTGAATTAAGGACTGTTATAATTATTCTACTCAAATAAACTTTTAATAAAATCCGTCTCAAATTGTAAGACCAAACTTAAAATCTGTTCTTGCTCAGTACGGTTTAGCTCTGCAAAGAGTCGATTACCTTCTTTGATAATATCTCTACCGAGCGCAAGGGCGTTGACTTCAGTAACCGTATAAACATTGGGTCGCTTTTTCATTTTACGAATGAGGTGTTCTACAATTTCTATGATTTTTTGAACAAGCGTCCGATTATACAGGACCTGAAAAAGTTCTTCGTTGTGTTTAGTAAAGGAGATGAGTTCTTCATAGGTCAAAGCACTTAATAAGGTCTTGATGTTTTCGGTATTATATGGTGGATTGACGCCTAAATCAATAGCATTTTTAACCAAATTATTTTCCAATTGAGTCGCTAGCCTAAAGGACTTTAACGCATTAAGCCCTGCCCCTAAAATTTTGGGTAGATGTCGTCCATATTTAAAAATTAAACTACCCGAATCAATTAAAATACGGAGTAACTTTTGTGGATTTTTAATGTAATTATCCAAATCTTCAAACGCTGCTTCAAGTACTGCACGACGTTCTGGTGGTGGATATACATAATCTAAAAAATAGGCTTTTAAATTTTCTACTCTTGTTTCGTCAAGGGCAGTAGGTAAGTCATACGCTATATTGATTTTATCGTAGGCATAGCGTTCTTTTAGTAAGTTTCGATAGCCTTCTATTACCCCATTTTTGATTTGCTCTTGCATATATTTAATTTTATTCCACACAAAATTGGTCTATTTTATTGGAAATCTTGTGTTATTCCTCAACATTTTAGGGATATACTTTTGTTCATATAACCATTATGAAAAATCATCCTTTTTATACCTATATTCAAAATTATACACCATTATCTTTAGCAGATTGGCAAAAAATAGCTCCTTATTTAAAGCGAAGGGAATATAAAAAAGGGGATGTCTTGCTAAAAGAGGGAATGGTTTGTCAGCATGTTTATTTTTTAGAGTCGGGGGTATTGCGATATTTTATATGGAAGGATGGACAAGATATTTCCAAGTTTTTTACACTCCCACCTTACTGTTTTACTTCTCAAAGAAGTTTTACTACAGAAACGCCTACAACTGAAAATATAGAAGTGCTGGAAGATGCCGTAGTTTGGGTGATGCACAGAAGGGATGCTTATGCCTTATTTGAATTGAAAGCATGGAATACATTTGTGCGTAAGCTCGTACAAGAAGTTCAATTTTTTACAGAACAAATATTGGAAGATATTCAAAATGAAACCGCAGAAAATAGATATATCAAAATGGTACAGACAGGTGATATTTTATTACAAAAAGTCCCTTTGAAGCATTTAGCCTCTTATCTAGGTATTGCTCCGCAATCGTTAAGTAGAATTCGTAAAAAAATACAACAAGCTAATCAGGTTTACAAACGAAGTTAACATAGGTGAAGTAGAGTCCTTTATATTGTATTGACCTTTGGAGTAATTAAAATATACAATTATGAAATACGCATTATTCATCGTTTTATCAACTTTCGTTATGACAGCACAAGCACAACCGAAGCGACCTGTGACTCCTACAGCCAAACACTTTTGGCACAGAGTAGAGACAACGGCTTCGCCACAAACAATTTGGTCAATTTGGACAGATGTTCCCAATTGGCATACATGGGATACAGGTTTGAAAAAAGCGGAGTTAAATGAATCCTTTACGCTAAATGCCAAAGGAAAATTAATCAGTTTAGAGGATAGGACTTCTAAGTTTAAAATTGTGAACTTTCAAGAAGGACAAACTTATACGTTCAAAACACAATTACCCCTAGGTGGCTTATATGTCAAGCGTTATTTGACTATTAAAAATGGTAAAACTTATTTTACACACGAAGTATGGTTTAAAGGCTTTACTGCTGGTATTTTTTCAAAAATGCTTGGCGGTGATTTTAAAGATATGTTACCTAAAGTGATGGAAAATATAAAAAGAATCGCCGAAACGAATTAAGCATCTCCTTACAAAGGAAATCCCCTTTTGCATCCTGATAGTCTTGTCCGTCAGTAGGTAAGTATTAGGAGAAAGGGGATTTTGAATGAATATTGTTATACAGATAGCTATCGGGAGGTAGCTTACGTTTACAGTTATGATAAAGCGATTGTTTTAAAAACATAGTGTAGTTAAAAATGAATGATAGAATTATTATACGATAATGATTTTATCCATCGAATTAATAAAACCTTTGATAATTCCAAAGAGCTAATTAATGTACTTTAAATCAAATATTTAAGGTGTGTAACTTAACATTATAACCCGAAAAACATATTTTTTGTCCATGACAATATAATGGAATCCCTTTAAATTTATTGACCAATAAATTTGAAAATGTGTATTGGTGGATATGTTATAATGTGTTTTAGCTTAACCTTGATGCATATACTTCAATACCTCTAAAATATGGATATGAATGCAATACTACCCCTTTATAATCTCAATAAAAGGATAGCCTATCTTGGACTTCAACGTGTAATTTTCAAGCTGAAAACCTTAGAATTCAATCAAGTTTCATGAGAAAAATTGGAGCGAAGTGTAACGTTTAGTCGAGTTAAGGTATATCTCTGTGAAAAGCATCAGTAAGTAATTTAAAATCTTCAATCAAAACCTAATATGAAAGTATTTAAACTATTTATCTTCTTTTTGTTGTGTTGGAATATGGTATGGGGGCAGTGTGTGCCTGGCACAAATGCAGCAATGAATATTTCTGGTGGAACAAATACCTGTGAGGGTATTCCCGTAACGGTAGAAAATAATATTGTAGATATAGGAGGCTTAGACTCTATTATATGGCATTGGAATGCAGATGATGTAGTCGGTTATCCAAATGATATTACGCTTGATTTAACTTTTACAAATCAAACTTATACTTATATTTTTCCCGATTCTATCATTGATTGTACTTCTACATTTAAATTATTTGAAATTACACAAGAGGTATTTGATACGTGCGGTACGTTTCCAAATGAAAATAGTTCTCCAATTTTAATTTATGTAAAACCTAGAGCTTTTTTTGGTTCTAATGCTCCTGTTTGTGAGGGAGGAACGGTGAATTTCTTTAATAACTCTTGTCCTAATATTACAGGAATCAGTTATTTATGGAATTTTGGAGACCCTAGTTCTACTAATAATTCTTCTACCTCAGCTTCTCCTAATCATGTTTATATGACCGCTGGCTCGTACACGGTTACGCTAACCGTAACTAATGATGACGCTCCTGCTTCATGTGGTGTTCTATCTGATACTTATACACAAACGATAACTATACTAGAAGAACCTGTACCTCAAGCTATGCTTTCAGCGACTTCATTGAATGTAACACAAGATACTATGTGTGCAGGTGATGCCTTGGTTTTAAATAGTCAATCTCTTCATGCAGACTCTATCAGTTATAGTATTTCACCAAATAATGGCGTAAACTTTACCCCAAATAATTATTCAGATCCCACAACAGTTACATTTCAAAATGATGGAGATTACGTGATTACGCTGACTGCTTTTCAGTGTAATGGAGTTATACCTTGCAATTCTCAAAATATTATCTGCTCAGAACCAATAACATATAATATTCACATTCGTCCATCGAGTAGTTTTAGTTTAAATGTTCCCGATTGTATCAATGACCTGACAGTAGATTTTAATAACTACACAAACGGTCCGAATGGTACACCACCCCCAAATATTACTTGGTCTTTTTGCAATATAGATGGTACACCATCACATGCTAATTTTATAGGTCTATCTCCTCCCTCTCAAACTTATCCTGCAGATGGAGATTATATTGTAAAAGTGAATTATCCTGATGAGTGTAATCCGATTACCATAACTGATACGTTTACCATTGGGGAAGTGGCAATGCTAGGCATATTACCTAATTTCTGTGAGGGAACAGATACGGCAATTTATTTGAATGATTTAATTCTACCCCCTTCTAATGCGGTATTTGATTGGTCTGGCCTTAATGTCATAAACGATACGCTTTATACCGCAGGTCTAACGGCAAATACTTACACGATAAACTATACCGATCCGCAAGGCTGTAACAGCAATGGTAATATTTCTTATGAAATACTAGACGGGGCTACTGTCAGTTTTTCCCCTTTTCCTAGCTGTCATACAGATAGTTTATTTGATCCGACTCCCTATTTAATTCAAACAGGGTTATTTGATAGTATCAGATGGGAAATTCGATACTTACCAAGTAACACTTATACTACTTTTGCTAGTACGCTAACTCCAACGCCTGTCCCCGTCATGCAAGGACTCAATGAAATACGTGTGACGGTATTTTCTAGTTGCGGCGATGTATCTGCGGTAGATACCGTATATGTACCCGATATTTTAATTTTAAATCCTGTGCCTAACCAATGTAGCAACAAAGATACATGTATCAATTTGAATGATCTAATCATAAGTCCTACTGGCTTATGTCTAACGTGGATTGGGGTAGGAGTTGTAGATAGTTGCTTTAATCCTTCACAGGCAGGAGCGGGAACGCATCAAATTGATTATATAGGGTGTACAGATATTTGTTATGATAACTCATTTGATATAAATGTAGGAGATGGTCCAAGTGTTACGCTTAATCCTTTTCCCGATTGCCATACCGATTCCGTTTTTAATGTGGATAGTTATGTAGTTCCTAATTTTTATGATAGTATATCTTGGGAAATAAGATACTTGCCCAATCCTACGCCAACGGTTTTTTATACTGTACCCTTTCCTGGTAATGTTCCTGTAATGCAAGGACTCAATGAAATACGAGTAACCATATTTTCAGATTGTGGTACGAATACAGCCGTAGATACTATTTATATACCTGAGATATTACAATTAGGAAGCGTAGCGGATCAATGTAGTCATGTAGATACGTGCATTAATTTAAATGATTTAATTATCAGTCCCGCTGGATTATGTTTGAATTGGAGTGGAATAGGTGTTTCTGGAAATTGCTTTAATCCTTCGATTGCTGGGGGGGGTACACACATTATTACTTATCAAGGCTGTACCGATATTTGTTATAGTGATACGATACAAATATTCGTCAATGATGGCTCTTCAAATTTGCAGGATATGCAAGTTTGCGTGAATAGTGATTCAATTATTTTAGATAATATACAGGATGGGGTTTGGTTTGGTACGGGCGTGGTGAATGATATTTTATATCCTAATTTAGCGGGCGATGGTGTGTTTGATATTGCGTTTCAATCGAATGGCAACGCCCCATGTTTTATTCGAGATACATTTCAGATAACCATTGATTCTGCGGTAACGGCATTGGTTAGCGTTAATGAACCGAACTGTGTAGATAGTATTTTTACCTTTGAAAACATTTCTATTCACAGTACTTTGGGATGGTCGTTTGCTCCTACTTCAACAAATGATGTAGAGGCGAGAAGCTATTCTACGGCAGGTACTTACACGGAATGGTTAGCCGTGGGAAATACGACCTGTATAGATACGCTATATTTTGATGTTATAGTAGAACCACTCATAATAGGTGATATTGCTATTGATAATATCAGTATAGAATGTGATGGAGTGACTATTGATGTTAGTGTAGCGAATCCTGACCCTTCTTATAATTATATTTGGGAAGTAGATGGTCAAATCGCAACAACTGTGGATACAACGCTATTTGCACAAGGAAATATTGTAGATACGTTAATCCATGTTAATTTGACCATTACGAATACCTGTGGCATCTTGACCCTTCAGGATACTGTTTTTGTACCTGCTATTTTTAATGCAGGATTTGGGGCGTTACAAACCGATACGGTATGTCACGGTACACCGATTACTTTTGCTAATATTTCTACGGGATTTATAGATAGTTTTACTATTGATTATGGCAATGGTAGCACCTCAACGGATATACTGGTGGATCAAATTTACTATAACCATACCGATTCCATTATTTCCTATCAGTTGATGCTAGTCATTTATAGTAATCAATGTGGAACAGATACCGCTTATCAGACGATTTGGGTATTACCTGTTGATATAGAGGCGAATGGATGGATAGATGGTTTTGATGGGTGTGAGCCGCTTGCTCGTCAATTTATCAATTACAGTACACCTGGTACAATTGCTACTTTTTTCTTTGGCAATGGGGTAAGTACAACGGGCTATCAGGCAGGAGATACAGTATATTATACTTATCCGAATGCAGGTATCTATTATCCTTACATTGTAGCAGTAGGATGTGGGATTGATACTTTTTATTATAACCCTGTTACTGTACATGAGTTACCCGATTTAGGGTTTTTTCATCCTTCACAAGTCTGTGTGCGAGAGAATATTACGTTTGTAGATACCTCTAATTTAGCTTCCAATCTTATATGGACAATAGATGGCATAGAAGTTCAGCAATTAGGAAATTTAGACTATACATTTGATGTCGCAGGAACTTATACTATCTGTATGCAAGGTACACACATTTTAACACAATGTACGGATACGGTATGCAGTACGATCACTATTGTAGATAACCCCAGTAGTTTTGACGGACTCATTGTGACGCCTACCATAGGTTGTATGCCATTAGATGTTACTGTTGATTTGACTATACCTTATGATAGTATTAGAATTGACTATGGAAACGGACAAGTTCGATACGAGCCGAGTACGGTATTGTACGATAGTGTCGGGACTTATTTAATGAAAGTTCGATTATTTAATGCCAATAATTGCTTTATTGATACGATTATCACAATAGAAGTATTACCCTCGCTTACTGTGGTCGGTTATGCCAATCCTTACACCATTGGCTTAGGAGAGGAGACTAGACTTAATGTAGTAGCTAATATGCCCGTTTCTTCTATTATATGGACATCGCCAAATGATTCTACACGATTTGATGTGTTTAATTTTTCTGATATTCCCAATAGTATTGGTCAGAATGTATATGATGTCTTTGTAGAAGCAGAGCATGGATGTATGGGTGAAGATACAATTTTGGTTACGGTTTTTGATGAGCGTAATGTGTTTATTCCCAATGGTTTTACCCCAAATAGGGATGGTATCAACGATAAATTTCTACCTTATAGTGGGAAAGGCGTACAGCAAATCCGATTATTTCAACTCTATGATAGATGGGGAAACCTAGTACATCAAGCGACTAATTTTCAGCCCAATGACGAAGGCTTTGGCTGGGATGGAGAACATAGAGGAAAACCTATGGAACCAGGAGTTTATGTTTATGTAGTAGAGGTAGAATTTACGGACGGAGAAGTGATAATTTATAAAGGAGATGTGACTTTGGTGCGATGACAATAATATTTTTTATAACCTGAATGTGTTTTTAAAAAAAGCTAGTCTTAATCCAATCATATAAACACTAGTCTTGTTTTTTTTAAACCTTTCATAAAACCCAAACTCTATGAGAGTTAATTATTTATTACTTTTTTTATTGACTATGATGAGTGGGATATTATCTGCACAAGATGATAGAATCCCTGCTCATCAAGGTACTGCACGAACACAGCCAAATATTGGTAGTGACGAAATTTTTATCAATGGTACAGGAAATGACTTTGATCAATATTTATTCAGAGATGATGTGCCAAATGGTCGAGCGACCTACACAGTAGATATTACACGGTATTATAGCGATGCTATGCAGTTTGATAATCAAGGCTTTTTAACAAATTGGCGAGACTTAGTAGATAAGTGTTTAATCCCGAAAACAGCACAATTAGTGATGCGTATTTGGGATGTTGACCACAATGCAGTAGGTGTACCTCCCGAAGTAGATCATGTTTATGTAAATGGAAATTTAGTGTTAAACCCTCAAGGGCAACCTGCTATTTTAACTTCTGGAAATAACACTTGGAGTACATGGTCAGTAGAGATTCCTATTGAATTTTTAAAATTTCCACAAAGTATGGGTACGAGTAATGTATCACCTAGTCAAACTAATCAAATTGAAATTGAAATTGACTTGAACGATCATGGCTGGGCAGTGGAATGCGATTGGATATATTTTCATATTAAAAGCCCTACTCGTCCTATTATGTTGGTACATGGGTGGAATAGTAGTGGAAGTACTTGGACTTCTTTTAGTAACGATTATTTAGTACCAGATGGAATACCCTATTTAATACCTAATGATGGAGCTAGTGATTTAATATTGCCAAGGGCTTATTCTATCAATAATGCCAATGGAATTTCTGAAGAAATCCAAAGAATGCTTAACAAATTTGGGGTAGATAAAGTAAACATAGTTGCACATAGTAAAGGAGGGTTAGACTCCCGAATGTATTTGCGATTGTATGGAGGGCAATATGTTGAAAATTTAGTTCAAATTGCAACACCCAACCATGGAAGTAGAGTAGCGGATTATGTTTTAACTACAGGAGGAGGAATCGCTTATGCACTTTTGATAGGAGATTATGCTTTGCTCAATTTGACAACTCCTTTTATGGAAACTCAAATGAATTATTATTATAGTGGTTTTCAGAGAATAGGTCCTCGATCTACCGAGCAGTCACAAGCTAATATTTATTTACTAGCCGGTAAAGAATATATTGGAGGAACAGCAGCGGGTTTATTGACGGGTTTAGAGCTACCGAATGATTGGGTGGTATCTGTACAAAGCGCCACCTTACCATGGGACTGTTATCCTGATAGTTATAATAATTTGAGTATTACTTGTAGAGTGAATGATGGAGAATTTTTATACAACCATACAAGCATCCATAAAAAGCAGTCAGTTTACAAACGAGTAATGGAGTTAATTAAAAAAGATCCTTCTAAGTCGGGCGGAGGTACAAGTCCAAATAAGCCGACTCCAAAACCACTCATATTAGCTAAGTCAATTGTAACACCATTACAACTACTAATGGCAGAACGAAAATTATTTACGCCCAATGAAACCTACACGAAAGATGTGTATATAGAAGATGATTCTGCTGCAGTTTTTACAGCGTTTACATCCTCAACAGATGTGCAAGTTCATTTAGAAGATCCAAATGGTAATA
Organism: uncultured Saprospiraceae bacterium; assembly: GCA_964385675.1. GTDB lineage: Bacteria > Bacteroidota > Bacteroidia > Chitinophagales > Saprospiraceae > CAYLSF01. Next base: position 3,537 of record CAYLSF010000088.1, on the reverse strand, counting down.
TCATAGACTCTACGTATAGCGGTTATAATAAAGTAAGTACCTTTTTCTTTACACAAATTACTTTTGATATGACAGCATTAATGACAGGTGTATGGAAATTGGTCGTAACTTCTGGAGGGCAACCTACGGTAATTAGTATGGAAGCGACTAACTCAACCAATAAGTCCATTATTGCTTATCCGACTGCTACATTGTCATTGGGACTTCCTAATCCTATTTCTGCACATTTTAAAGATGGAAATACACCTATTACAGGTGGACAGGCAAGCGTAACGATTTATCGTCCAGATGCAATAACTGAACAATTGACGCTGGTAGATGATGGTACAAATGGAGATACAACGGCTAATGATGGTATTTACACAGGATTATATAATCCGTCTTTAGCAGGAAATTATGAGTTGATAACATTTGGAACTACAGGGCAAACTACAGTAGCACATAAGCAGAATATAATGGTCGCTCCAAGTTCTGCAAGTATTGTAGGAAATTATAATGAACAGGTCATAGATACCGACGGAGATGGTTTATATAATGCCTTGACGATTGATGTAGATATTGATGTAACAAATGCTTCGGGATTTGTGCTAAGTGGTGTTTTAACGAATGCCAGTGATTCCATTATAGCAACGGCTTCTGTTGTCACAATAGGTGCGAATAGTCTAAGCGTAGGAACACACACGCTTACCCTATATTTTAATGGATTATCTATTGGTGATGCTGGGTTTGATGGTCCTTATAAACTGCAAAACTTAACCTTAATGGATGCCAATCAAGCTGCTGATGTGGCTTATTTGCAAAATCCTTACACAACTACAGCTTATTCTGTCACTGCTTTTCAACAGCCAGCGTTCAGATTGACTGGAAATAATTCTGAAACACCTATTGATAGCGATGGTGATGGAAAATATGATGAACTTCAAATACATCTTGAATTTAATGTAGGGGTAGGTGGAACGTTTGATTTTAATGGACAATTAGTAGATGTTTTGGGCAATAACGTAGCTTGGTATCAAGAGAATAATACTTTTTTGAATGCGGGACTGCACACACTTACATTCACATTTGATGCTACTGATATTAATGAACATGGAACACAAGGACCTTTTATTTTCAAAGATTTATCTTTTATAGATCCTTCTTCTGGCACTTTTGCCAATTTTGGTGAAATATACACTACAGGAATGTATCAATGTCATGATTTTGAAGGAAATACCTCTAACTGTTGTGGATTATCTACTACTATTAATACGGTAGTTCCAGCAAGTTGTTATGAAACTGCGGATGGTAGTGTACAGGCTACGGTGACAGGTGGAATGGGGAATTATATTTATAGCTGGTCACATGGAGATACATTACTTAATGCAGCAACTCTGGAAGCTGGGATATATATCTTGACAACGATTGATAGTATAGGATGTTTTGATTTGGATACTATGAGTGTTTTAGAGCCGCTTCCTTTAGCAATTTCAATTGAAGATGACCCAAACGATTGTGATGATATATTAAGTACCATAGTAACGGGAGGTACAACACCATATAATTACAATTGGAATAATGGTGTAACAACTGCTCAAAATGCTATGATTGCTTTGGGGGATTATTACCTTACTGTAACAGATGCAAACAATTGTGTGATCGCATCAGATACATTTATGGTGACGGTATTAGTTGGAGATGGTGACACAACCTATCAAACGATGACCACGTGTGATTCTACACAAATAGGGCAATCCATACAAGTTGTGGCCGATGTAAATGGATGCGATAGTACCATTATTACAACGACTGTTTTAGTACCAACAAATACTACGAATATAGCATTAACAACTTGTGATCCTGCACAAGTAGGTACAACAATAGAAACCCTACAAAATATTTATGGATGCGATAGTACAATTGTTACAACCACCACCTTATTACAGGGCAGTACTACCAACCTTAATGCAACAACGTGTGATCCTGCACTAGTAGGGGTAGCAACACAAGTTTATACCGGCTTTAATGGATGTGATAGTACGGTAGTCACGACCACTACGTTACTACAAAGTAGTACAACTAATCTAAGTACTACAACGTGTGATTCTACTCAAGTAGGCGTTTTTACACAAGTTTATACTGGTTTCAACGGATGTGATAGTACCGTAATTACAACGACTACGTTGTTACCAAGTAGTACAACAAATATTACTCTTACCACTTGTGATCCTATACAAGCAGGTGTTACAACACAAGTTGTGTCAAATTACTATGGTTGTGATAGTACGATTGTTACAACTACAACATTGCTACCAGCACCTTCTTTAACGATAAGCCCAAATACTGCTATTTGCATAGGAGATGCTGTTACTTTACAGATAGCAGGCGGAGTTAGTTATACTTGGGATAATGCAAATACATTAGATGATGCAACTAGTGCTAGTCCTACTGCAACACCTACAACAACAACAACTTATATCGTTACAGCAGTTGGAACAAATGGATGTACTGCAATGGAGTCTGTTGAGGTTGTTGTAAATCCTTTGCCTACCGTGACGACATCTGGAGATGTATTAGTGTGTGAAGGAGAGTCTTCTATGCTTTCTGCCAATGGAGGAACAGTCTATAGTTGGTCTCCAATGGTAGGATTGAGCGATCCAAACATCGCCAATCCAATCGTTACACCATCTGGTGCAGTTACTTATACGGTATCTGTTACCGATAATTTTGGATGTCAAAATACAGCAACTTTAATGGTAGATGTAGCACAAAACCCAGTGATAGAAGCTACTGGTGGGAATACATTATGTTTAGGACAGAGTGCTTTATTATTGGCAACAGGAGGTATTTCTTATGTTTGGCCAGATAGTTTAGGTCTGAATTTTGGAAATATTCCAAATCCAATAGCAACCCCTGTTTCGAGTACTTTTTATACGGTAATTGGTACGGATGCAAATGGTTGCAAAGGGACGGATAGCGTTTATGTACAAGTATTACAAACAGAAATCCCAACGCTAAATGTTGTAGGAGATTCATTAATTGGTACAGGCATCGTCAACCCAACTTATTATCGTTGGTTTTTAAATGGCGTACCTATCTTTGGAGCACATGATTCAATCTATGTTACTTTAGAATCAGGACAGTATATTGTAGAAATTACAGATAGTAATGGGTGTTCTACATTATCTATTCCTTATGATCATATCTATCAAGGTACGAGTACGAATATTATAAAATTAGTAGATTTAGCCGTTCAACCTAATCCAGCTTATGATTACCTTGACGTTCAATTCAAAATGCCTAAAACGGCTTCCTTAAGGATTTCTATTAGTGATTTAGGAGGTAAGGTAATATATCAAGAACATTACGGTACTTATAATGATATTTATAATAATCGTCTGGATTTGAATCAATTAAGTAATGGGATGTATATTTTACAAATTATAATAGATGGAGAAGTGATTTCAAAGAAATTCATAGTGACAAAATGATAAAATAACCCATAGAGACGTTGCACTGCAACGTCTCTATCTATATAGTCAATTGTCTATACACCAA
>CAYLSF010000087.1:0-12884 GCA_964385675.1 uncultured Saprospiraceae bacterium | reverse complement strand
GGGGATTTATGCCATGACCAAATTGAATAGCAAAAATGTAGTGACTAAATATATGTCAGAGATTGATTTTGTGAGTTCAGCAGAGCAGGGGGATATTATCGAAATTGGATTAGATTTTAAACGCATTGGTCGCACCTCCATTTCCTTTTCTTGCGAAGTACGGAATATTTTCACCAAAGCCACTATCATTCGAATTGATAACATTGTATTTGTCAACGTGGATGAAGAAGGTCTCCCAAAACCACATGGTGTAAAATTGGTGGGAGAAAAGTTTTTTAAAAAATCTATTGATTAAATTGTAGTTATCAGTTGCTTAGTTATTGGTTATTGGTCAAATATAATGATATGCTAACGACCAACAAAGATTTCCCTTAGTTTGATAAACTACAAATTTGAACACTTTAGTCATCGAACGTTTTAAAAGCGTCCGATGACTAGGTAATTTAAAAAATGACGTTGAGAACGATTATTCTAATTGTCTTTTATGTTTTTGTCCTATTTCAATCAGGATTTGCACAGGTTGACTCTACTACGCTGACCTACAATAGTTTTATACAGTATGTCTTAAAACATCATCCTGTTGCGAAACAAGCCGATTTACAGCTTAATCGTGCGATGATTGAACGGTTGGCAGCAAGAGGTGGATTCGACCCTAAGATTCAGTCGGATTGGGATGAGAAGTTATTTGATGAGAAAGATTATTTCAGAATTTTTAGAGCGGGCATAAAAATCCCTACGGACTACGGATTGACGGTAACTGGTGGATATGAAAATACAGATGGTGTGTTTTTGAATCCTGAAAATACGACCGATCCTAGGGGGTTATGGTCTTTAGGCATAGAGGCTAACGTTATACAAGGTTTGCTCATTGATGAAAGACGAGCAGCTTTACAACAAGCCGATGTTGTTCAAAAAATGACAACTAATGAACGACTACTGATATTAAATGAGCTATTGTATAAAGCCTCTTTAGAGTATTTTTATTGGCAACAATTATTTAAAACACAAGATGTTATCATAGAGAGTGTTGAACTAGCACAAACTTATTTTGAGAATACAAAACAGTCTTTTATCAATGGAGATAAACCTGCCATAGATACGCTAGAGGCTTACTTAGTGGTACAAGATAGGCTTTTATTTCTTCAAAAAAATTCACAAAATCTAGTTAAATCACAACAACAATTAGAGAATTATCTATGGTTAAATAATATTCCTTTAGCCTTACAGACAGGCATAGAGCCAGAACGATTGACAACATTTACACCAATCATTACTCCAGACTTGAATCAAATGTTAGTCGCACATCCGATGCTATTAGAAAAGGAATATAAGATAGAAAGCTATTCCATTGAGCGAAAACTCAAGCGAGATAAATTAAGACCTAAGCTAAAATTAAAATATAATCCACTTTTAGCAACTACTGCAAATAGTGCGTTGCCAACCTATTCTTTAAATGATTACAAATGGGGATTTGACTTTTCGATGCCCCTATTCCGACGAAAAGAACGAGCAGATTTGCAAAAGACGGATTTAAAAATTCAAACCACTGAATTGGATATTGAGAACAAGCGTAATGAATTAAGAAATAAACTAGAAGCGAATCTACAGCAGCAACGACTATTGAGAGAGCAAGAAGTGATTCAACAGCAAAATCTTAATAATTATGCACGTTTGCTAGAAGGGGAACAAGAGAAGTTTAGCTTTGGAGAAAGTTCTGTTTTTCTACTCAATAAGCGACAAGAGAAATTCCTTGATGTGCAGATTAAATTGATTGATTTGCAAACTAAAATCGAGCAAGTGACAATTGAATATCACTATTTAAGTGGACAGTTTGAAAAGTTCTTAGAGCGGCAGTTGAACTAGAAGATTGTGCCGCCTTCGACTGATTGTGAGATTGTATCGCTCTGCCGATAGCTATCGGCAGAGCGATACAATCACTCTTCTTTTAATATCAAAAAATCCCGATTTAACGGCTCAAAATGTGCTTTTAAGGTCGCAATAAACCCATCGCCATATTTTAAATAGAAGGCTAAGAAGTTATCATGACGTTCTTGTAAGCCATTATTAGGGAAATATTTATCTTTTAGATTTCTGATTTGATTAATCGCTATATCATATTTAGATTTTTCTGCACGGAGTAGCTTGGCTTCTAAATTATTTAAAGCCTTCATTTGACGAGTTTGTTCCCCTAAGATGGTCTTTTTGAGCGTTGGGTCAATGGCAGTTCCTTTCGCTAAAACTTGCTTAAATAGCTCACTCAATGCCTTTTTTTCTTGCCCCAAACTCAACTTTTCCGTCGTATTATCTTTGACAAAATCTTTTATTAAGATCTCTGTATTCTCAAATAATTGGTCAAAAGTTAACCCTAATTTTTTAAGTTTTTTAAGTCCACCTTTATCCACCCAAACCGCAGAATTACGACGAATTAACATTGGGAAATTTACGCCGAAGTAATCAAATTGCTCGATTCGTTCCATCCAATACGCTAATTCTCCTCCTCCTCCGATATAGGCTAAATTCGGCAATAAGACCTCTTGAAAAATAGGACGTAAAATCACATTTGGGCTAAATCGATCGGGATGTGAATCGACTTCTGCCAAGATTTCTACTTTTGAAAACTTCAAATCTGTATTCAACACTTGATACATGCCATCTTCTTCTACAATTCGCTCTCGTAAGCCTTCTTTCATGTAGAATAAATTGATGGCACGAGGCGTCGCTTGCCCTTTTAAACCAATGGCTTCCTTTGCTTCAATGGCTTGTTGCACTAATTTTTCAGAAGGTTGTTCGACCAATTCCTTTTTCAAATACGGAGCGAATACTTTTTTTAATTTAGGATGATTGGTCAATAGAATCACCAAACCATATTGTTTAAAAAGCTCATTAACAAATGCAAAAGTCGCTTCTGCATAGGTTTGATGTTTGGTAAAACACTGCTCTATGATGCTAAAAATATGAGCCGCTTTATCCGAATTACCTAAAATAGATTTTAACGCTGCCAATACGGGGGCTAAAGAATCCGTGGACATCATCCCCGTTGCCCCTTGTTCCTCATTTGTCCAAACTAGCTTTTTACCAAAAATATTAGCATAGCTGATTTCATCAAAATCATGATCTTCACTCCCTAGCCAAAATACAGGTACAAAATTATAGGTCGGATAGGTTGCTTGAAGCTGTTCTGCTAGATTGATGGCACTAATCGTCTTAAAAATAAAATATAACGGGCCTGTAAATAAACTTGGCTGATGTGCCGTAATGACCGTAAAGGTATTTTTATCCAATAAGGCGTTAATATTTTGAAGGGTTTGGTCAGAAGTCGAAACCGCAGCATATTGTTCTTTTAAGACCTCTACCAATGTTGCTCGATCCGTGATATCCTTTTGCTTATCTCGAATCACCTGCTCAAATGCCTCTATATGCACTTCATATTTATAAAAATCTTGTAACTCCGCTTTTGAATGGGCATACCATTTATCAAAAGTAGATAATTGCTCTATCTCGCTATATGATTTATATAATGGTTGAACGGCTACGGTCTTATCCAATAGTACAGTTTGACTCATCCCTAAAATTTTATTCAACGCTTGAATTTAAATTCAAAATGATTCTATAACATTTTCAACCGAAGGTAAGTTTTTATAACATTGGATAATTCATGTTTTATATCCCCGTAGAGACGTTGCACTGCAACGTCTAAATCATAGTACGATAAAAAATGTTTGTGATGTTTTACTATTCTAAGTGGAGACATTACAGTACAGCGTTTCTACGGAAGATATTATAACCGTACAATCTTCCCCAAACTAATCTCCTGTGTTTCTAAATTCCGCAACCGATAAAAATAAATTCCTTTGTCTCTTAAAATTATTGGTATTTCCCCTTCACGAGTATGGTGCTGTTGTAGCAATTGTCCCGTAGTTGTATAGATTTCTACGGCAATATCATTATAACTATCATTATCAAACTGTACCCAAACTTGTTCCATCGCTGATGGATTTGGGATGACTTTGGAGGGGAATTTGGGGGGTGAGGCGTTGGAGGTATTAAAGGTAAATAAGCCCAAATGCATATTATCAATCATCCAACCATCTTTTTGTGTATCAATGGAGTCACTAATAAAAGTGAAACGAAAGGTAATTGTATCATCATAACTTATTAAAGTATCATTATAAAAATCTCCAACATAATAATTATAAATAAAAGAATACCAGCATTGTGGTTTCCCGGTAAAGATAAGACCAGAATCTTGTAGATTACTATTTATTATTATGTTTTCAGAACTGTCTTTTACAAACCAACTTGTTCCATTTTGATAGTTAAAGTCAAAAGCATTTTGCCAAGTTATACCATTATCAAAAGATAAATCTATTTTACCAAAATCTGATAAACTATCAGAGTCCATCTTAAAATTAAAAGCTAATAATCCAAAAATCCCACCATTCGGTTTAATTCTGATATAAAAACTTGAAGTATCGTTTGGTGGATAAGAATTTAATGTATCTGTTACAACAGCTCTAGGTTGTGAATGTGCTTGGTTAAAATTAGATTTATTAGGAATTCCAAGTTGCCAGATACTAGTAGAATCATTAGGAAAGTCAAATAATCCTAAAAGATAATTATTGGTATCATCAAAATTAATACAACCACCTGGTGTCCACGGTCCAACAGGACATTGCCCAAACCCCAATTGACTCATTAGTAAACAAGCAATAAATAAAATTCTTTTCATAGGTTTTAATGATTTGATTTAAAATAAAATATTACCCGTAGAGACGTTACATTGCAACGTCTCTACGAAAATTATCGGTCAATTAAAACCTGCCCCTGCTTCACCAATTGCCCTCCTACATAAATACCATAGAAATACATACCTCGATGCCAGTCAGAGGTATTAAATGGTGTAAGGTTAGTCGTAATATTTTGACGAGTTATCAATTGCCCAAGCGTAGAATAAATACGAATTTCAGCATCATCCAGACGTTCTTCCAATTGAAAATGAAGGATGTCTTTTGTAGGATTTGGGAAAACTTTGAGATTGTTGAGTTGGTATAAGTTTTTAGTATTAGTAGGAAAAAAACCAAAACTATCAAACATTAACCCCTCATGATCTGTGTCTATACTATCAGAAATAAAAGTAAACCTAAACAAAATAGTATCTGTCGGACTAATTATAAGAGTAGGATCATAATCAATAGAAAAAAGTTTCCAACTTCCCGTACTTCCTGTCAAAACAGGAACGTTACTATTGAAAATATTTGATGTGTCTGATAATAAGTTATACCAATTTTGTCCGTGATCGCCTGAGACTTCAATCATACCATAATCATTTAGACTATCAGTATCACAATAATAATAACCTTCAATTGCATTTTTAGTACTAAAGGGATCTGCATAAAATTCCAATATAAAGGAAGAAGTATCATTAATAGGATAAGAATTAATTGTATCTGTTACCATAACATTAGGGAAAGATTGAGCAAAATTAAAAAGTGTTTTTTGAGGAGGACCAACTTGCCAAATATTATCAATATCTGTTGTGTCTATTTTGTATTTTCCTCCTTGGAACGAGGGATTATCAAAACTAATCTGAAGAATAATAGGATCTTGACTATAAATATTTGTGTACGACAACAATACAATAATAAAAAATATATGTTTCATATTAAAAAATTTAAAAATGGTTTAAAAAAATTCTAGTTTTCAATTAAAACCTGCCCCTGCTTCACCAATTGCCCCTCTACATAAATACCATAAAAATAAACCCCTCGATGCCAATTCGATACATTCATTTCTACTTGCGTTTGGGACAAAGGCAATGCCGTTTGCCCTACGAGTTGCCCTAAACCCGAATAGACTCGAATAACTGCTTTTTCATTAAGCCCTTGATCTAACCGAAAATTGACTCTATCAGAAGCAGGGTTTGGATAGACAGTGACTGCATTATCAAAAAGTATAGATATGTTTTGGGTATTACTTAGTAGATGACAGCCTGGTACAATACAACCTAGACTATCGGTACGAACTAGCCAACCATAGTTACCTCTTCTAGGGCTAGAAGAAGCAAAATCTTCAATATAACCTGCAACAAGCAATCGACCGTCAGATAAGACTTCTATGTCTTTAAAAGCATGAAAAAGACCTAACGTTTCATTGGTATATTTAATGATTTTACGTTGCCAAAGACTATCTCCTGTTGGTGAAAACTTGATCATCCAACCTGTGACATGAAAGCTATCGGCATTTGCCACTTGTTCATCAGGGAAATATCGGGAAGCATCCCCAACAGCAATAATACTACCATCAGGCAGTTCATCAACATCAAACAAATCAGAGCCATAATGCCCTAAAGTATGTTCCCAAACCAATTGAAAATTACTATCTACTTTAGCGATATAGGCTCTATATTTAATATCAGGATACACTCCCGAAGCGTCAGGTACTTGTGTACCCTCCCCCCCACAAAAAACAATACCGCCATCTTGTGTTTGAATACCATCCCATAAACCTATGTAACGATTAATATTTGTAGTATAGCTTTGGGTAATATTTTGAGCAGTATCTAGTTGATGAATATAGGTTTGCATTTTATAATCCCAATCTGTTTGCGGTAACCCATTTGCTTTAAAACCAACTAAAATGAGCTTATTATTAGATTCAAAAATACTATTTTCTACGTGACGTGAAAATCCAGGTGGTATATATATTCTAGACCATTCTACTTGTCCTAAACTATCAACTTTTAAAGTTATACCTTGCACTTTATTGCTATTAAAATCAATGATTCGATATAACATGTAGTACCCCTTATCTTGACTTCTAGCTATTTGTAAAGGTTCCATTGTCATTAATGTATCTGGTGGTGCATAATTTTTTATCCAAATAGTATCTCCTGATTGTGATAGTTTATATATAATTCCACTCCATACTTCTGAGTTATTTTCAGAACCACCAAACAATAAGTTACCCTCTGAATCTTGTAAAAAGGCATTATATGTAAAAGTTAGCTGAGCGGTATCATACCCAAATAATTGCTGCTGTTGAACTAATCCATTGGTATCCAACTTCATCCAAACCCCTCCTGTAAACCAATTTTGAGCTGAATCTAAGCCATTTCCAATTACATAATAAGCGGTATCTGTAGCGACTAAGCCATGAAATCGAGTATAACCCGTAAGGGGATATGTAATATAGTTTTTATTTTGATAGACTTGATTAAAAGTATCTACTTGACCCAATACTGAAATGGAAAGTAGTAACATTATGATTAGTGTAGAATAGGATTGCATAATTACTTATTTTTAAAAGAAAAGGGATAGTTACACTATGTAACTATCCCTTTCTTATATTCAAATTACTTAATAACAGATAATTTTCCTGTTACAAGCGTTTGCCCTTTCGCATTTTTTAAACTATAAAAATATAAACCTTGCCCTATATTTCTAGTATCTAATAAATGCTGTCCTTGTGTCGTATTGAGTTCGCTTTGATGTACAATTTTACCCGAAATATCTGAAACAACTAAATTGGCAGTTTCTAGGTATAATGGTAAATTATACTCAAATGTAACGAAGGCATCTGCAGGATTTGGATAGACTTTTAATGCTGTAAAATATTGGTCTAATGCCAAATTTGCATTTATGACCGTAGGGGTAGCCCTTCCTGTAGCCACACCATTTGGTAATAGGGTTCCATCAAAACATTCCTCCGTAAAAAAGCAAAGAATATTTCTAGCTTGTATGGCTGCATCGGCATTTGTACTGTAAGCAATATACTGTAGTTGACTAATATCACTAGCGGTTAAATCTAGCCATGTTTTATCATTTTGTTGAAAATTAGCTTTCATATTATACAACTGTATATAAGCTTGATGTTCTTCATTAAACCGTTCGGCATCTGCATATAGATTAGGTAACGTATTTAACAAGGCTAAACCAGCACTACTTTGTCCTTTTTTTAGTAAATATTCCGCCTTATTATAGCTGGAATGTAAGGTGTTGAGTTGAGTTAGCCAATAAGTAACGGTATCAATAGGCATGGTATCCTTTATTGCGTGTTGCACCAACCATCGTCCATTTTCAGACATTCCCCAACGATGATGAGCCATTTGATTTTCTAAATTAGCTCGTAAAGAAGCAGGTTCTTGTGCTACAAGTAATAAATCAGTTAGATAGGAAGGCAATGGATTCGGTATATCATTTTCTAATACCGCAATAAATTCTTTGTCTTTAATCGATCTAGGATTTGCCAATAATACTTCCATTAATAGTACATCAGGTAATATCCCCGTGTAGGCAGCTTCTAATAAAACATCTTGCGATAAATTAGGCGATTCGGAAAGCAACTCATTACGCATTTCCCAAGCATCATCTGACCATTCAAAGATAATATCATCTAACATTTCTTGCTGATCACCACCATCCATTAGGTTATCATGTAGATAAGTTGTTACTTGATAATTCGTTTGATGGTCATAAAATTGTCCAATAACTCCAGATCTACAAATACAAGGTGGTTCTGGGTCATAAATGATAATATCGCCATCATTAAGTTGAGACCCGCAATTTTCTGTATTAACTATTGTTTGTGTTAATCCAAAAGAAAAATCTTGTGCATAAGCAGATGTAATACCCTGCTTATACAATCGATTAATGGGGAAATCTATATCATCATCAATGAAATAATCACTTTCTGTTCCTCCATTTAAGGAAAAACGATTACCATCTGAAATAGGGTTAGTTTGGAAATTTTCCCCTTGAATATTTCTAATCCCTGAAGCATCTCCCCAAACATAAATATCAAAGTCATTATTGGTTTGCGTATTACATAAAAATTGTAACCCTGTGGAGGCATTTGGATCAGAAGAACGATTATTACCATACGCCATATTTGCATACGCTAATCCTGTCATCGTATTTTTTCTAACTTTATTATTGTCTTCCTTCGTTTCATTAATATATACCCCTACGGTTTGAGGAGCAGTATATCCACTTATTCCAGTAAATGTATTCTCTTGTATTTGATAGCCTGTTCCTGTATTAATATGTACACCAGTATTGTGTAAGACCGATTGTTGGTAAGGTTGATAGCCATTCCCCATACTAAATGTATTATTTGTCACTTGTAAGTCATTGACCCCTTGCCCATATACGCCTAATACATTACCTGTAAAAGCAGTTTTATCTACTTTAAAAGTAGTGGTTGGACTAGCTGCTGAACCTCTAATACCATAATAAAAGTTAGTGAATGTAGATGGTAAAATCTTATTGACAGGACAAGTACTTCCCGAAGGAACTGGTATCGCACAGCCTTCTTCAACTTCAAAGCCTGCATCTATGGTATAAATCCCTGCTATATTACGATTAGCTTGTATTGTCGTACTATTATTCACAAAAGTACAGCCTTTAAAATCTACTCCTGTTACGCCCCATAATGTGACTCTATGATTGACCTCATTTGGCTGTCTATAATCATCGGTTAGCTCAAACGTACAGTTTTTAAACCAACTAACATTTTGATTTGGTGTATTTGGACTAGCAGGATATTCATACTTCATCATTTCCACATCTCGCCAATTATTCCGAAATATAGCATCCGTTGCTTTCACAATACCTCCACCTAAAGTACCACTAAATGCATCCCAAGTCCGAATACCTTCTTCTGCATGTTCTATTGTCGCTCCATTTATCAAACGAACATACCCTTGATGCCGATTTGGAAAGTTACCATATTGAGACTCATTTTTATCTCCAAATACGGAAATACCTTGCCACCAATCGCCGCATCGGTTGGTGAGTGTAGCCCCATCTATAATGAGTTCTGCTCCTTCCTCTACGATAATAGAACGGTCTTTTGCCATATTAAGGATGCAGTTTTTAAGGGTTAATCGTACACCTGCTTTCACAATGATGTCATTGGCAGCATTATAAATACCATCTTCCCAAAGCGTATTTGTAGTAATCTGTTCTGGGTTGGTTGGAGCTAATGGCGACTCCCATATTCCTCTTCCAAAAGTACCTGCGTGTAATAAACCCTGACAGTAATCTATTTCTAGATCAAATATAATTGCCGCAGGCAGTCCGTTATTAAAACATTCCCACACCCCTGATGCTTTATCATAACGATATACTCCTATATCAGTTCCTGCGTATAATACATTGTCAGTTCCTCGTTGATAAACTATTTTATTAACCATCGTTGGTGTTAATCCATGAGAAATATCTTTCCATGTAATATTTCCATTTTCATCAGTATTTCCTTCAAGTATTCTAAATATACCTTGATTAGTTGTTGTAGAAGGGTTTTTAGGATTAAATCCACTTAGACATACCCATAAATGTCCTTCATCTAATGGATCAACAGCAATACTTGTAATAAATTTCCCTCCTAAGAAATTAATATTAATATCATTACCACTTAAATTTGTAACGGAATTAATATGTAAATTTGTCCAATTCTGCCCCCCATCAGTTGATTTAAAAAAACGAGGTGTTACTCCAGTACCTTCAGGATGAGCAAAAGATAAATAAATAATATTGGGATCAGAGGGAGCTATTTCGAAGGTTTGAATTTTATTATTACTTGGAATTCCATAAGTAGTATTAAAGTTATAAAAATAATCTACAATAGGAGAAGCATTTATATTACTCAGTTTGCCAAATACGGTATATTTAGCAAAGTAAAGTTTATCACCATCTTTTTGATCTACTTCTATTTTTGCATAATCCCAAAAATCAAAACCAGGACTTACAGGAGGATTATAGGGCGACAGATTGTTTAAGTTAAAACTACTTCCTGGAAAAGAAAATGAAGTCACATCGTATCGAAAAATGCTGCCATTCCCTCTTGCGTAAGCATTATTGTTTGACCAATTAATAGCCGTCTGTCCCCCATCGCCAATGATTGCATTATTCCATCCCGTATTGTTACCATTATAAACACCATTATCCTGTGCCCCTCCAGCAATAATATTAGGATGCGAAGAAGAATTAGCAATATCAAAAAACTGAGTAACAATTAAGTCTGTTCCAGATATATTAATCCAGTCGTCCTTGTCAATAATAGGAGAATTACCATCTATATTTACGCCCCCATCTGTTCCCATTAAAATATTATCCTCTATTGTGTTAGGAGCTGGATTAAGAATTTGTATTTGACGAACGTCTGCATGAGTATTTTTCTGATTATAACTAGAAATTTCTGTAAAACTGTTCCCTTCATCAACAGAACGCCATAAGGTTTGAATGGGTAAATACATTATTTGAGCATTTTTAGGGTGAACTTCAAACCCAGTAAATCCAAAATCCATACCTTGAAACCCGCCTTGAAATGTTAAATCAGAATTTAGAAGAGTGGCGTTGTCTATTATTCCTGTATTATTATCGTAATAGTACAGGGGACGATTTACAACTTGATTAGTTGGTATATCATACTCCAAAAAGTGTACATAAACCTTATCTTTTGCAGATTGATCTTCCGAAGAGGTTTCAACTAAGCAAATTTTAGTTGCATAGTTTGGAGTATTTGGTAAGGTTATATTAGACCAATTATAAATAAACCCGTTTGCACCATTAGTAATGACACCTTTATACAACTGTCCTTTTGCACTGTAACGTTGGGTCGTAGTTGCAAAGATAATATTAGGATCTGATGGTAAAAACTCAAAATCAATAAATGAACTACTATTATAAATTGTAGATAAATCAGAGTTTACTGCATCTGCTAAATTTATATGGCTATCCCAACCATCATAAGTTACATATAAACCGCCCTGTCCTAAAGCATACATTGTATTAGGGTCTTGTGGATGCATTACAAGTCTATCAATACTATGACTTCTCCATGTCCAAAGTGGTAAATCTAAGGAAGTAGTTGTCCAGTTTTGCCCACCGTCTGTAGATTTTAATAATCCTATACCATAGTTTTCAATGACAAAGAGTGTATAATTATGTCCAGTAGTAATGTACAAAGTTGTATTACCATTAGCGTCAGGAGGAGACTCTACAATCTGATTCACTCCAAGTCCAGGCATTCTAAAAGGTTGTCCATCAAGTGTGTTATCATCATCCGTCATACATTCCCATTGGTAATTTCCATTAACCTGTGTTCGCTTCCAAAGTCCGCCTGTATTAGAACCGGCATAAATTGTATTACCATTATCAGACGTATGAACACTTACTATGATTCCGGCCCTAGCTTCTGTTACATAAGGTCCTAACTGTTGCCAATTACCATCATTACTACATACACTAACGTTATTGGATGCCATATTTATTATATGATGCATAGGAGTATCAAAATCTCCAGTAGAACCAACTCGCCCCATCCAAAACATTTCCCATCGAGCATAATTTTTTAGGAATTTTCGACTAGGTGTTCCATTTTTGATATAATCATTCGCTAAGTCTTGAATGTAATAAAAATTAGTATCTAACGTATTCATATACTGCATAACGATTGCTGCAGTATCTCCAATTGGTATAGTAGGATTACTACCTTGTGACCAACAAAAAAAGGGTAAACAAATGAGTACCCAAAAAAATCCTAAATTTTTCATCAGAAAAAAGATTTTTACGTAGAAACATCATGTAATACTATCTAAATACGATAATGCCTCTAACGCATAAGGTTAAAAGAAAAAGATTAAAATTAACGTCAACTTATCTCAGTGTAATAGCCACTATTAGATAGGGGTAATGAGTGAAAAATATCCAATAGGGCGTAGAATCAATTCATAACGGGTAATGAGTAACGTTTTTCGTAATAAGATAAAATCAACTAATTACAGAAAAGTGATGACCAACAATATCTAATTTTACAAGGGTAACGTACATAATCAACTATTTAATGGTGAAATGAGTAGGGTTCAAAAGTATTAAGGTTGAACC